>NZ_JBVVQN010000009.1:0-263672 GCF_055811075.1 Mesorhizobium sp. WSM4820
TGCCATGGCCGCCCCTCGCCTCAGAGTAAGGGCTGTTCTCTCTCCAGAGCTTTTTGCAGAACCTTCAGGACACTATCACGGCGAGCCGACGCGGTGACTGTCGCAGACTAACAGGACGTCTCCTTGATAGCGACGCTAACCATGTTCCGATAAATGCAGGGCAAGCTAGCCGGATAGAGGTTGCGTTGCTATAGCGGATTTTCCGTCATTGGGCAGCAACCGCCACCAGAAGACGCCGAGCGCTTCGCCGAGGGGCGAGCGGCGTAGCCATGAGCCGCCAGTTCCCCTCAATCCTACGAGAGTGCGCGATCACTGCGCCGTCGGCACTATCACTTTGATGCTGGATCCGCCATCAGCTTCCACCGTCGGCTCCAACTGGTAGTCGCCGTTCATCTCGTTGTGAAGCTGACAGAGTGCCGAAAACTCCCTCTAGGAAATCCCCTCGCTGATGTGATTGCCCACAGGGACACCGTTGAATGGATCGTGCCCACAGGCCTCGAACACAGCTCTCATCGGCCATTGCGGATCGATCCCGCCCGGAATGAACCTGTCGCCCAAATCCCTTATTTTCCGTCCAATCTTGTCTGGGGTCGCGAACTTTGATGCGTCGGCCTGGTACGTGCGGACACCGGACTTATCGCCGCGCTCGTGAAGGGGTACGAAGTCTTGGTCCGAGGAGATGATGCAGATCGAATCTGCCTCGTAGTCGACACATGCATCGACTGCGCGAATCACGAGGCGTGTATCGACCTCCTTCTCGTCGAACGAGGTCAGGCCTAACCACTTGTCGACATAGAAGTTGAAGAACCCTTCTTCCCAACGGGAGACGGACGAACTTCTCTTCATGCATTGGATGAAGTCGTCATAGTGAGCGTAGTCACGTGCATTGCCGTGCGGCTTGAGAAGCCCGTTACGGATGTCGTCGAGTTGGCGACGAGCCTCGGCGCTGCCCGTCAGAGCATGCTTCTTCAGCCGCGATTCAATTTCAGCGAGCGGAACCGGAGCGTAGAACAACTCAATGCTAGTTTTGATGTCCACTACGTGGCGCATCGGCTGGGTATGTAATTCTTTCCTGAACACCGTCCTAACTAAATCATTGAAGACGACCCCGTATTCGAATTCCTCCATGACCTTAGATTCGACTTTTCGGGCGACATACTCAAGCAGGTAATGCGCGAAACGGCTGGCCACCATTCCGCCGTCCAACGGGAAGTTTTGTGCCGTCAGCCATCGCGTGAACCCCAAGTATACACCCTGAAGATCAACGATAATCAGAGCGCGATGCTTGATGATCGGTAGATTTAGCTTTTGAACGAGCTTTTCCGCCAAGCCTGTGCAAGTGTTGTAGTAATTCAGCAAACTATCGTGGGAAAATTCACCATTGCCGTCAGCCACCTCGGGAGGGTACTGAACTGAAAGATTGCCATGTTTCATTCGGGTTCGTCCGTGAAGAAGGGAGCGCTCGAGGACCAGAAGGCGCACACGCCTGATTGCCCCCTACTGTCCAATGAAGGCACGATATCTATTCAGTGTCGGCCCATCTAAGGCTTCAATGCTCGCAAGGTAACGAGTCTTGTTCTGCTCCCATTCGCGACACAGGGTCTCAAGGCGAGCGCTGGTGTGGCGATAGGCGCACCACTTCCGTACAGCAGGCTCAACATATTCCAAACTTCTAGCAATGCGGTTCTGGCAGGAGCTAATATAGTCGTTAATATGGTAAGTCTTTGTTCCGATCGTCTTGGACATCGTTTTGTCGTCCATGTACTCGTCAGCCCTGATGCAGTCACTTCCCTTTTTATCGGCGCTTATCCAATATGCGATAGTCCAACTTGGATTGGCCATTCTCTCCGAAAGTACAGGATAGACAGATAGATTTTTGATATCCGTGTCGTGCTGGTCGCTTCGTTGTCGCGCGGATTCTTCGGAGTGCACGAAGTAAGCGAGTGTTGCCACAAGCACAGCCCCGGCCACCACCACGCTTACCAGCAGCGAAAGAGCGATACCGAACTTCTCTTTCAGTCCATAGTAAGTAACGAACGCAGCGATGGCGGGAAACATGCCCACCGTTTTCGCCAGCACCAACGCAGCGATCCCCGGAAGAACCCAGCCGAATGATCCACCACCACTTTTCTTTGCTGTAGCGTTTATTGTCTTAGTATTTTGATCCACGATGCCCCTTAGTCTTGGAACGCTGTGACTGCTAAGCCCGCTTTCTCATGGCCGTATCCAGGCGGTCACTGCTTTCTCGTCTGACACGCCCATTTCGCCGATCCCTGAAACTTGGTTTCAGGGATACCAGATCGGCCGTTGAAGTTGTGGTGGCGGTTGCTACCTAATGGCGGGATTTTCAACCGCCGCTAAAATGCGGAAGGATCTTGGTCGTTTGCTGCTCGGACCTTTTACGAACCCGAATTTCGATACGACGCCGCGCTTTCACGTCACCCTGTTGTGCGCCGTCCGTAAGCCTGTCTCCGGGGAGGATGAGTTGGCCGCCGGACATCGGCAGAATGGTGAACCCGTCTAGTTCCGGTAGCCTTTCGAGCAATTCTGCAACCGAAATCGCTCGGGCGAGCCCCAAGCCTGCATTGTCGGCCGGGTGCAGCGACCCGATCGGCTTCTCGCCGTCGAGAACTGGCTTTAGGCCGCTGTCCATATTCGAAAAGTCACCTGCCATGACCTGTTCGTCCGTGTGGCCGATTACCTCGATGATGTCGACGCGATACTGCTTGGCGGTTTCCGCGATTTCCGCCGATTTGTCCTTAAGCTTGGTTCTGAAGGTTTCTGACAGCTCGGCGCTGCCGACCCTGAAATTATAGCCCTCGAGTTCGCTGAGACTGATGATGGGCGGCCATTCATGCGGCTTGGCGTCGCCGTCTGCGGCTTTGGACAATGCCGCCGTCAATTCCGCGGCTGTCTTCTCAGCATAGCCGCTGTCCTTGAGAGCCTTCATGGATTCGGCCATTGCCGCCGCCTGTTCCGGTGAGATGCCGTGTTTCGCCAGTTTCTTCATCGCGGACACGAGTTCTTTCGCCATCTCTTCGACGATGGCGTTGTCTCGCAGAACTTTGGTGGCGGCCGCGTACTCGACGGCTTCCTCAAGTGTAAGCCCAGTTTCGGCGATGGCGGCGGCGGCGTTCCTGGCGGTGACCAGCTTGTCCCAGTCGTCATCCGGAATCGGGCGTCCGGTTGCCGCCCGCATGAGTTTCCCCACTTCGGCAAGCAGCCGTTCCCTCTCATTTTCCGCCTTCGACTTCTCCAGTTCGGCCTGCAGGACGCGTTCCTCACCGGCCTCGACCGCCTTGAGCGCTGCCTGGGTTTCCTTTTCCTTCTTCGAGATGATCGCGCCGGCGGCCAGCAGGAGGCAGAAGACGAGCAGCAGCATCGTTTCGGCCATGGTGAGGCCGAGGATCAGGCCGCGTGCGTAGCCTTTCCTCTCGAAGTTGACTGACGTTGAACCGAGGCCGTTCATCGGCTCCACCAGGCTCTTCTCGGTGCCTCGGCTTCGACGGCAGGCGGCGCTCCGTTTAGCGTCCGGAAGGTGTCGGGATACGGCGGCGGTTCGACGGATGCGGTTCCTTGATCGACAAATTCCTGCGCGGCATCTTCGATCAGTTTTTCAGCCTCCGACGTGAGCGCCGTACCGCGTTCGCTTCTGTCCACAAGACGGGTCATCAGCTGCTTCGTCTCCTGCGACTGCTGCTGCATTAGCTTGACGACCGCTTCCATGACCCGCTGCTGGCTTGCCGCGGCCTCCATCGACTTTTCGACGGCCGCCGCGGATTTTTCCGCCGCCGCTGCGGTCCTGTCCGACTTCTCGACCATCTCGCGGACGACAGACGTGATCTCGGAAATCCGGGCCTGCTGCTCGACCGACGCGGCTTCCGTCTTGACGGCGTACTGGGCGACGGCGTCCGACAGCGACTTGACCATCGGTGCCAGTTCGTTTTTCAGGACTTCGTCAGGAATGACGACCTTCTCGAGCTTCCCGGCGACGCTGTCGGCCTGCTGGCCGAGCTTGAGGACCGACGCCGACATCGCGCCGTTCGCCCGGTCGAGCAGTTCCGCCGACGAATCCACCTTCTTCACGATCTGGGAGAACTGCGTTTCGATCCTGCCGAAGTTCTCCTCCATGGCGTTTCCCAGCTTGCCCGACGCCTCCTGCACGGGTTTTATGGCCTCCATCGCCATCTTTTCGAACGACGCCCTGATGTGCTCGCCGTTGCGGCCGGCCTGTTCAGCGATCTCCCCGAACCCTTCCTCCAGCATCTGGTTGCTGACGCGCCGGAAGTCGGCGAATTCGCGCGAGACGCTTTCAAGCTCGGCCCTGACGCGCCTTGTCATGGTCGCCAGCTCGTGCCGCGCGGAACGTTCGATGTCGGCAGGATCGCGCCGCATCTGGTTGTACAGGATCCTGAGCATGATGCCCGCGATCGTGGACGTGATCGCGACGCCGAAGTTCCTGACGATCTCATCGGTCGAGGTTTCCGAACCGAACTGGAAGAGGGCGACGCCGAGGCTGGTGAGCGTGAACAGGAAGCCCATGTAGTACAGGTTGTCGCCTGTCTGCTCGTCGTGGAGCCTGAGCCTGCCGACAAACATCGGCAGCAGGCCGTAGGCGAGCATGAGCAACACCGGAGTCGCAGTCGTGACCAGCCTGTCGATGCCGTATGTCTTTGACGCGACAATGAACAGGATTCCCGAAACCGTGACGCCGGCGTATGCGAACAGCGGCAGCCTGGGGTTCGACAGGAATGCAAAGCCTTGGCGTCTTGCCATCAGTTCAATCCTTCAAGCTTTTCGGCTTCTTCCCAGTCGCCCCCTTCGTCGCGGACCCACGTTGCCCAGAACTCCACGTGCTCGCGGCTGCTGAAGGCTTTCTTTTCGCGGTTGACGTAGAGAACCTTGACGGCAATTCCGTCGAGGCTCGTGCCGTAGATTTGCGCGGCCTTGCTCTCCTTGAACGCGCCGTAGTCCAGGCTCGACCGGTACTGCGAATAGAGGCTCGTGTGCTCGATCATGTCGGAAGCGACAATCAGGCGCTTCGCCGCCTTTCTCGATATTTCGGCGTCGAACAGCGTCAGCTTGACCTGCTGGATGGCCGCCATGATTGGCGACTGGTCCGCCGACGAGCCGTTGGCGACTTCGTCCGGGAGCTTTTCAAGCGGTTTTCCGAATTCCTCTTCCCATTTCTTCTGCTGCCGCTTCGGATTGCTGGTCCAGATGTCCACGGTTGACCCATCGCCCGGATTGCAGCCGTCGAACAAGGTGACGACTTCCCCCGGCTCCGCGGTCAAGCTGACGATGCGGATGTACCCGCCCGGCCCGACCTTCGATCCTTCGGTCCTGAAATGGTTCTTCAGGTCGCTAAGGGTGACCTCAGACAGCGGGTCCGTCGTGTCGAAAAGGAACGCCGTGGCGCTTGACGGCCCGGCGACAGGACAGTTCGTGTCGGGGTCGAGCTCCACCGTTTCGCCCGACTTGACGAAGAGGAAAATGAGGCCTGCGGCCATCGCGGCGAGCACGACGCCCAGTCCGGCGATTCCCAGGATCGTGGAACCGTGGCCTTTGCCGCTTCTTTTCCTGGCGGCGCTTCGCCTACGCGGTCGTCTGGACATTCATGCTATCCGGAAAGAGGTTGTCGAGTGCCTTGTACTGTTCGATGCCCTTCTCGCATTCCAGCCCGATCAGCTTCACCTGGGCAGAAAGCTCGTCCTGCGCCGTGCGGATGTCGGCAGACAGGTCGGCGTCGTTCCACGACCCGTCCGACGACACCTTCACCTTGACGCGTTCGAGCTTATAGGCGTTCGAGAAATGTTTCGGCGGCGGTTCGGCGCGCGCCTCAATGTTGGCCTCGCGGTATTTGGCAAGCAGCTGGTTGCAGGCGCGCTCAAGCTGGACCTGGTGCTGCTCGAACAGTGAAACGAGCCTCGCCCGGTGGTCCACTATGGCGTTGAATTCCCGCTTCCTGCTGCCGAGTTGCTTGACCACGTCCTCGACCTTTTCGTTATGGTCGTCGCGCGTATCCTTCAGCGTTTCGATCAGGTCGGCCTTGGCGTTCACGTATTCCTCGCGCGCGGAGCGGAGCCGCTTCTCGACGCTTGAGTAGCCCCAGTAGGGATCGACGATGAAGCAACCGTCGATGAACGCGATCAGGGAGAAGACGAAACCGATCAGGAACAGCAGGATCGAGTTTACGTCGGTCAGGCCCAAAAGGTTCTCCCTCATGCTGGTCAGCACGAGGGTTCCCGCGTTTCCTGTCCAGTCTTCCGACATCCTGGTGCTGACCTCGCGGTAGTGCGCGAGGAGGAGGTTCAGCCCGAATGCGAACGCCAGGTAGAGGAGGATGGCCGTGCCTCCGACGGCTCTCCTCAGCCACGACCTGTGGGTCACAAGCCGGGCGCAGAACACAGCCGCGAGCACCGCAACGACGATGTTCAGGAACGAAAACATCCACGCCAGCATGATGCCGCCGAAAAAGCCCTGCTCGCTGCCGGTGGCGAGAAGGCTGGCGTTGCCGATGGTTTCCAGCCCGAACATCACGATGAGAAGCATGAACCTGAAGATGTGCCAGGGTCCCTCGTGCAGCCGCGCGGCCCGGACAAGTCCGTGCTTCTCCTTGAACCAGGTATGTTCGGTTTCCGCCGTGTTGAGCGCCCTGCGCAGCCCGTGCAGCATGTCCAGGCCGACGGCGATCTCGCCCTTGAAATCCGCCAGTCCCGACGCGTTCGCCTGCCGTAGAGCGCTGAACTGTTCGTCGAACTCGAGGCTGCCGAGCCTTCCCGAGAAGGACTGCAGCTGGTCCTCGATCGTCTGGTGGGATTTCCGCTTTTCTTCCTCGACCAGCTCGATGACCGTGTGCTCCAGGTCGTCCGGGTTCCTGGATGCCTTGGCGGGCTGATTGCTCTCGCCGCGGCGTTTCCCTGCGGCGACGAGATCGAGATCCCGAGCGACCTTGTCGACGTTAAGGCTCGAGAAGATTTCGGTTCCTCCGCGGAAGTCGTGGTCGGACTCCCGAAGTCTTTCCCTCAGCTTTTCAAGCGCCTCGAATTTTACTGCCAAGTCCCACCCCCACAGCGAGATTCACAATGTTCTTGATGCGGCCGCTACTTGCGGGCCGGCCGCCAGCCTGCGGCAACCGCTTCGGCATCGCTGCAGAACCAGCGTTCGCCCTTGCCTTCAGAAATCCTGGTGCGGGCGTAGTGCTCCTGTCCGGGGACATGGAAGATGCGCTCGCCCTTCGCGCTGATGTTTCCCTTGATTTTGCAGCCGCTTGCGGCTGAAACTTCGGCCAGCGGGGTAAGCAGCGGGAGGGCTGTGGCAGGCTCGCTCCTGCTTGCCCGCCATTCCCAGGGAAGGTCGAAGGATCCGGACCACAGGCCGCGCTTTGAGGCGCGCGCTTCCTTCTGCTTCCCGGCATAGGTTCCGTTGCTGTAGCGCGGCCAGTCGAGAGCGTGACCGTTCGCTACGAGCCATTCCTGCACGCTGGCACCGTCTGCCCTGAAGCAGTTGCCGACAAACCGCCCGTAGCGGTCCCGTTCAACGAATTCGCAAGCGGTCGGCGAAGATTTCGAGAGATACGAGGCAAGTGCGTCGGCTGACTTCGCGCCGCAGCCGTATTTCTTCCCTTTGCCGTTCAGGCAGACCTGCGCCGATTCGGGCGCGTCGACCCCGTTGAAGCGGATGCTTTCGCCGTGGATTTCGATCGTGTCCCCGTCAACGACGGAAGCCTTGCCCTTCAGCACCTGCCCGGCGGAGGCAGCCGGCCACGCGCACGAAACCGCGCACGCCGCTGCCAGCAATGCATTCCGGACGCCCGAAAGAGGGAATCCCCCCTCACTAAAAGATTTCATTTAGCCCCCGCAGGCTGTTATGCGGCTACCTAAACGACAGCCGCCAATTATGCAATCCTTGATGTTCCAAATCGGCGAAGATCAGAAAGTCCGGTTTCTCTCCCGCTCTTCCGTCTATCTCAAAGACTAGGTTGTTCCCAACTTACAAGGACGTGCTGCCCGGTCGAGCGTGGCGGCCATCAAGGCGAGCTTTGATCACCCCCATCGACAGTTCTTCGATATGGTGGTTCATGGATTTGCCCCGTTGACCGACTGCTGCTTCATGCTCGAACATAAGCACTCTCATTCGATTATCCATCTCGATGCAGCAAGCAGTCACCCCCGCTTTTCCTTTCTTGGTTTCTCTTTGCCACACCGGCGGCTTTGGCCCAAGTAACCGCCTGCTACGGCGATCAGTGCACTATCGAAGAAAATGGCACCAAGAGAGTACTGACTGTCAAAGAGGTCGGAAAAGTCAAAAGGCAAAACGCCCGGACAGCGCTGGGAAATGTCGAATGCAAAGCTGCCACTGACCCCGCTGTCTACGAAAAAATGATGACCGAGCTTTCGCCCAATTCCCTATTAGCCCGATCGGTACGGTTCAGATGGCCCGCTCGACGCGCTCGCGCCTCAACCCACCACTCCCACGGACGAGGAGTGGGCGGACGGGCGGACGGCCATGCGCGCGGTCCTGACCGACGCGGCAGACGCGCGCGTGGTTCTCGGCGGGCGCGTGAGCGGCTACAAGGGGCGCATGCCGGGTATCGCCTGAGGAGACGCTCTTTGCGCTCCAGGCCGGACAGCCAGTTTTCCTCCTCGGAGGCTTTGGCGGATGCGCGCGCGACATCGCGCAAAAATTGAAGCTGCTTGCGCCCAAAGCCGCGCCGCTGGCTTGGCCCGGCCGAAATGCTGGGTTCGATCCTTCCAGCTTGAACAATGGCCTGACGGAGGAGGAGAACCGCAAATTGGTACGGACAGTTCACGCTGACGAAGCGGTCGCCTTGATCCTGCGCGGTCTGCTGAGGCTGGCCGGCCGCTCGGCTGGGAGCGCCTGACATGCGCTGCTGACCGAAGCGTAGATGACGCAGAAGGCGGCCACCGCGATGGCCGGAACCTCGATGGCTAGAGCGATCAGAGGTCGGGAAATCGGAGGCAGCGGACCTGCGATTTGCTCACGCACCATGGAATGCGATCGAGAGGACTTATCTGGACCAAGCTCGAGTAACGACAGCAATGGGCTTTTGAGATAAGGTTGGGACGCGATGGCATTGAGCAAATAGAGCTATATCCGGGAACCGAAACAATCCACAGAAATATTTTGTTGGTATTTTTGTTGGCTAGTCCTGCTATAGCGTGAGTCCTAACGATTTGGAAACAGAGAGAGTTTTCCATCGTTTGGATTCCGCCTCTGGGCACCATTTTTCCAAGGCAATTTCAGCAAGTTGCGCATGACGCCCGCTTGGCTGAAATCGGTTGGGGGAATTCAGGTCGCCGTGTTGCGGGAGGTTGCGTAGCGGTTCTCGGCGACCTCCAATCATTTTTCCCGCGCCCGACAGGGCCGGCACTGGCGAAACTGTTTGCTCGCATTGGGCGAATGACGGATTTGATTTGCTTGGTGATCCCCTATCCTTAGGGCAAACTGCCCGCTGGGGCTCCAGGAGGCGAAATGAGAGCACGCGCAGCAACGGTTGGAGATCTGGAAAGTGTTTTCCGTGATCTGTCCAAGCGAATATCGGACGAGTACGTCGCGGCCGGCAAGGACAGCAAGATCGCCTACGACAATCTGATGATGAACTTGAAGGAAGGCCGTGCTCATGCGCTCGTGCAGGGCGAAAAAACCGTAGCGCTCATCGCCTGGCACGAGAATAGCGACGCTGCCGATACGCTGTTCGCCGCGCAGGAAGATTTCTTCAGCGCCGCGACCGTTCGCTTCTGCAAGCGGCACATTCGCCATATCCAGGCGCTTGCCGGCAACCTCCCCATTCACTCGCGCAGCTGGCTCCAGAGACCGGACGTCGCAAAATGGTTCCGGATAATCGGCTATGTCGAGCGGGGCCAGGAGAATGGCGCCCATCTGTTCGAACTGCCGCCGGCTCCCGCCGCCTGACAAATCTCGGCGGGCTGCGAAACGCTGCCGCAACCGGTACCCACGTTCGGGGCCGATGCTCTAGCCAAAAAGGCCCGCCGCTCCATTTGCGAAGCGGCGAGGCTCGATATTCGGGAACGACTTCCGGGCCGTTGCCCCGGCATTGCTTACTGTGCAATTCAGGCGCCAGACGGGTTGACCGATAATGGGACACCGCACCGGGAAAGCGCGAACCATCTTCCGCGATCACACCACTGCCATACCGCGCCATTCCTTGCTATGTTTGCTCGCGGCGGACCTGATTTCCGCTTGGCCGGCGCCCATCAGGCAATCTACCCCAACGCCCCCCCAAAGTGGCGCCGGCCACTCTTCACCACCAACCCAATCTTCGCCGCCGGCCCAATCTTGGCCACCGGCCCAATCTTCGCCACCGGCAACTTCACGCGCGGTCAGGCCGAAGCCAGGACAGCGGTTCTGCTCCAGAGCGGCGGCCTTTCATGTCAAAACGCCCTGACTGGCGATTCCAGTGCGACAGATCGCCTGGAGCGGCAGCACGATCCGACCTGAAGCGCGTCGCGTTTGACCGGCGACGCCGCTTCAGGTTGTTGTTTTTTTGCATGTCGTTACCGCAAAACCGCTGCACACTTTTGCGCGACATGCATTAAATCCAAAAAGACGGTAGCAAGCCGCGGCCAGAAAGTGTTGAAGACCGTTCCGATGGCATTGAACGTGTCGCGATCTGGTTGCACTCGGCAAGGCTTGATGATTTGTTGCCGCTTCAAGGAGAATGAATGATGCACGAGCCTGCCGGTCAAGACGAATATGGGTCGGCCAGCCCCTTCGACCCGGACGACCTGACGACGTTGAACGTGATGGGTCCGGGTGTGGCCAGCAACGATTTCGAGAAATACGCGGTCGCCGTGATCATCGTGTTCGGCGCCCTCATCATTGGCGGCTTGATGGCCGCAAACCTTGCCCTGGGGCACCGTAACGGCTTCCTGTACGCGCTTGGCGGCGCCACCGCGGCGTGGATATCGGGAAATGCGCTGCTGCTCGATCGGCCGCGTATCTATGCCTTGTTCGTCGGCATCGCGGCGGTGATGCTGATTGCGTCCACCATAACGCTGGTCATCTGACCGAAAGAAATTAATATCCGATCGCCTCGCCGGACGCGGCGCGGCTGTCGATGGCGCCATTGTAGCGGGCGCCGCCGCCCTTTTCGATCTCGGCCAGGCTCTTGCCGCCGACCAGGATACCGGCCGCCTGACCCCAGGTCGCATCGGTGACGTCGAGGCGGTAGCCCATCCCGGCAAGCAGTTTTTCGGTATCGGGCGACAGGCCGAACGGTTCGACATAGACCGTGTCGGGCAGCCATTGGTGATGGATGCGCGGCGCGTCGATCGCCTCCTGGATGTTCATGCCGTGATCGACGACATTGACGATCGCTGCCAGCGTGATGGTGATGATGCGCGATCCGCCGGGGCTGCCGATGACCATGAACGGCTTGCCGTCCTTGGCGACGATGGTCGGGCTCATCGACGACAGTGGCGTCTTCCTCGGGGCGATCGCATTCGCCTCGCCCTGGACGAGGCCGTAGAGATTGGGCACGCCCGGTTTCTGGGTGAAATCGTCCATCTCGTTGTTGAGCAGGATGCCGGTGCCGTCGGCGACGACGGCGGCGCCGAACGAGCCGTTCAGCGTATAGGTCACCGCGACGGCGTTGCCGTCATTGTCGACGATCGAATAATGCGTCGTCTCCTGGCTCTCGCCAAAACCCTTCGGCATCAGACCCTGCGACACGCCGGCCCGGAACGGATCGATCTTTTCGCGGATTTCCTTCGCATAATTCTTGTCGAGCAGCTTTTCGACCGGATTGTCGACGAAGTCGGGATCGCCGAGTGCCGAATTGCGGTCGACATAGGCATGGCGCATCGCCTCGACCATGACTTTGACGGTTTCGGCAGAACCAGCGCCGAGATAGGACAGCGGATAGAATTCCAACACGTTGAGTATCTCGCAAATGATGACGCCGCCCGAGCTCGGCGGCGGCGAGGAGGTGATCTCATAGCCGCGGTAGTTGCAGGTCACCGGCTCGAGTTCGCGGACCGCGTAGGTCTCGAAATCCGCCTTGGCCAGAATGCCGCCCTTCTGCGCGCTCGCCTTGACGATGCCGTCGGCGATCGGTCCTTTGTAGAAGGCATCACGACCTCGTTCCGAGATGGCCGAGAGCGAGGCGGCGAGATCGGCCTGGACAAGGCGCTCGCCGACGGCATAGGGCTTGCCGTCAGGCTTCAGGAAGATGGCGGCCGCGGCCGGGTCCTTGGCCAGCCGCGCGGCGCCGCCTTCGAGCGAGGCGACATCGCCCTGCTCCAGCACAAAACCGTCCCTGGCATAGCGGATGGCCGGCGCCATCAAGTCCTGCCGCGTCAGCGTGCCGTATTTTTCCCGTGCGGTCTCGAAGCCGGCCACCGAGCCCGGCACGCCGACAGCGAGATAGCCGTCGAGGCTGGCGCCTTTCACCGGCTTGCCGTCCTTGTCGAGATACATGGTTTTCGTCGAGGCGAGCGGCGCGCGCTCGCGGAAATCGAGGAACGTCGAGCGGCCGTCCTTGAAGCGGATGGTCATGAAGCCGCCACCGCCGATATTGCCGGCGTTTGGATAGACCACAGCCAGTGCGTAGCCGACGGCGACTGCGGCATCGACGGCGTTGCCGCCCTTCTTCAGCACCTCGACGCCGACTTCAGACGCCAGATGCTGGGCGGTCACCACCATGCCATGCTCGCCCTTCGCCGGCTGCGGCGAGGCGGCCAATGCGGCCGCCAGCGGCGCAAAGGTCAAGGTGAGGGAAAGACTGAGTGCGATTAGGGTGCGGCGGTGCATGGCCGTTCTCCGGGGCGTGGGATGCGCCTAGAAAAGCCGTTTGGAGCGGTTGAGTCCATGGCTGTGAGGGGAAAGATTCGGGTATGCTGTCATGCGCCGTCGGCGAAGCTGCCGATCTCCCCCGCAAGGGGGGAGATCGGATTTCGCCTTCGGTTTTCGCCAACTTCCAACGCTGAAGGCACGCACGCCTGTTTGCCTCAGGCGGGTTTTTTGTTTCAGGCCGACATCAAACAATCCCACCGCCGCCGCCGGCAACCGCCGGCCGTTCCGCCGCGACCTTGGCTCGGTAGCCGGCGGCGCGATAGGTGGCGACCGGATCGATGGCGCCGCCCGTGTTCAGCCGCGCCATGGCGAGGATCGGCTCGAGATCGGTGCGATAGGCGGCTTTCAGCGTCTGCGTCGCCATCAGCGCGTCGTTGGCATCCTGATAGCCTTCCAGCGCCTGGCGATCGACCAGCAGCGCCTGCGCATACGCGCGCTGCACCTCGACCGCCGACAACATCAGGCTTTCGATCGGGTCGGTGACATTGTGGCTCTGGTCGAGCATGTGAGCCGGATCAAAACCTTCGGCACCGGCAAGCTCGGCATCGACCAGCTCGTTAAAGACGAGGAACAGCCGGTAGGGATCGATCGAGCCGGCATCGAGATCGTCGTCGCCATATTTCGAATCGTTGAAATGGAAGCCGCCGAGTTTCTTGAACTGGATCAGCCGCGACACGATCATCTCGATATTGACGTTGGGCGCATGATGGCCGAGGTCGACCAGGCAAAAGGCCTTGTCGCCGAGCTCTTTGGCGATGATGTAGTTCGTGCCCCAATCCTGCACGACCGTCGAATAGAAGGCCGGCTCGTACATTTTGTGCTCGGTGAACAGCTTCCAGTCGTCAGGCAGCCCGGCGTAGATCTCCTTCATTGCGTCGAGATAACGCTCGAACGCCGTGGCGAAATTGACCTGGCCGGGGAAATTCGAGCCGTCGCCGATCCACACCGTCAGCGCCTTGGCGCCGAGCGTCTTGCCGATCTCGATGCATTCGAGATTATGCTCGACGGCCTGCCGGCGGGTGCCGGCGTCGGCATGCGACAGCGAGCCGAATTTATAGGACAGTTTTTGGTCCTTGGCGTCGGAGAAGGTGTTGGAGTTCATGGCGTCGAAGCCGAGGCCGAAGCGCGAGGCCGCCTGTTTCAGCTGGTTCGGGTCGGCCGTGTCCCAGGGAATGTGCAGCGAGACGGTGGGTGTCGCCTGCGTCAACTGCCGGATGACGGCGCAGTCCTCGATCTTGTCGAAGATATCGCGCGGCTCGCCGGCGCCGGGAAAGCGGGCAAAGCGGGTGCCACCGGTGCCGACGCCCCAGGACGGGATCGCCACGGCGAATTTTTCGACCTTGCCGCGGATGGCGTCGACGGCGATGCCGCGGCGGTCGAGGCGTTCGCCGAGCGCATCGTAATCGCGCTTGAGCTCGGCCGCGCGCGCGAGATTGTCCTTGTCGACGACGTCGGCTGAGATGATGGTTTCGGACATGGTGCTTCCTCCCAAATGCGTTCGGTTGGCGCTGCCCCTCATCCGCCTGCCGGCACCTTCTCCCCGTATAGCGACGGGGAGAAGGACAAGCGTGTCCGGCATTGGCGACCCCCTCTCCCCGTTGTTCGCGAGGAGAGGGTAAGGGTGAGGGGCAGCGCCACCCTCAAAAAATGATCGCCTAGCGCGTAAAACTCTGGGCGTTGCCGGCGTCGACATTGACGATATTGCCGGTCGACTTGGCCGACATGTCGGAGGCGAAGAAATAGATCGCCTCGGCGATGTCTTCGGGGAACACCGAACGCTTCAGCATCGAGCGCGAGCGGTAGTGTTCCTCAAGGTCGTCAGTCGACATCTTGTAGGCGGCGGCGCGCTGTTCCTTCCACTCGCCGGTCCAGATCTTCGAGCCGCGCAGCACGGCGTCGGGATTGACGACATTGACCCTGATCTGCGCTTCCGCGCCTTCCAGCGCCAGGCAGCGCGCCAGATGGATTTCGGCGGCCTTGGCGGTGCAATAGGCTGCGGCATTGGGCGAGGCGGCAAGCCCGTTCTTGGAGGCGACGAAGACGACATTGCCGCCGATCTTCTGCGCCCGAAACAGCCGGAATGCTTCTCGCGACGCGAGGAAATAGCCGGTCGACAAGATGTCCATGTTCTTGTTCCACAGCGCCAGCGTCGTCTCCTCGATCGGCGCCGAGGTTGCCAGGCCGGCATTCGACACCAGGATGTCGATGCCGCCGAACTCGACAGCCGTCTCGGCGAAACCGGAGATCACCTGGTCCTCTGACGTGACGTCGATCACCACCGGCCGCACGAAATCCTTGCCATGGGCCTTGGCCAATTCGTCATTGGCGCTGGCAAGGGCGGTCTCGTCGATGTCGGCCAGCACGACGCAGGCGCCCTCGCGCAGCAGCCGGTTGGCCGTCGCCCGGCCGATGCCGCCGGCGCCGCCGGTGACCAGCGCGATCTGGCCGGCAAGCGCTTTCGCCTTGGGCAGGCGCTGCAGCTTCGCCTCTTCGAGCAGCCAGTATTCGATGTCGAAGGCTTCCTGCTCGGGCAGGCCGACATAGGTCGACACTGTCGAGGCACCGCGCATGACATTGATGGCATTGACGTAGAATTCGCCCGAAATGCGCGCCGTCGCCTTGTCGCCGGCGAAGGTGAACATGCCGACGCCGGGCATCAGATAGACCACGGCGTTCGGATCACGCACCGGCGGCGAATCCGCATGCTTGCACCTGTCATAATAGGCCTGGTAGCCATCGCGATACTCTGCCAAATCGTCGGCGAGACGGGCGATGACGGCGTCGACATCAGGATTTTTGGGGTCGAATTCGATGACCAGCGGCCGGATCTTGGTGCGCAGGAAATGATCCGGGCAGGAGGTGCCGAGCGCCGCCAGCGGGCGCAAATCCTTCGAATTGACGAATTCGAGCACGGCCGGCGAATCGTCGAAATGGCCGAGCTTGTGGCTTTTCTCCGAGATCAGGCCGCGGATCCTCGGCATCAGCCTTGCCGCCACGGCGCGACGCGCCGGCGCGTCGAGCGATTTGACGACTTCGCCGCCGAAGATCGGCTTGCCTTCAGACTTGCGCTCGAACCAGTCGATCGCCTGGTTGATCACCGAGATCGTCGTCTCGTAGCATTCCTTTGGAGTGTCGCCCCAGGTGAACAGGCCATGGCTTGCCAGCACAACGCCCTTGGCCTCAGGGTTTTCGGAGCAGAATTTTTCCAGCCACAGGCCGAGCTCGAAGCCCGGACGCTTCCATGGCAGCCAGCCGATCGCGTCACCGAAGATCTCCCTGGTCAGCGCCTGCGAATCCTTGGCGGCGGCAATCGCGATGATGGCGTCGGGATGCATGTGGTCGACATGCGGCTTCGGCACGAAGGCGTGCAGCGGCGTGTCGATCGAGGCCGCGCGTGGGTTAAGATTGAAGGTGCAATGGGGCAGATAGGCGACCATCTCGTCCTCATGCTCGAGGCCGCGATAGAGACCCTTAAGTGCGCGCAACTTGTCCATGTAGAGGGTGGCGAAACCGTCTGTTTTAATCGAGGCGCTGTCGCCGCCGGATCCCTTCACCCAAAGCACTTCCACGCTTTCGCCGGTGAGCGGATCCTTTTGCCAGATCTTGGAAGAGGTGTTGCCGCCGCCATAGTTGGTGACGCGCTTGTCGGAGCCAAGAACATTCGAGCGATAGACGAGACGTTCCGGCTCGCTCATTCCCAGGGCTGTCGCCTCATCCCAAAGATTGGCGAGGCGCGTGCCGGAGCGCTTGTCAAGCATAGGTAATCCTCCCGTGACGTGAGACGCGCAAACGGTGCGGTCCCTTTGGGCCGAATTTCTACGCAAGCGGCGGCGTTGTCAATCACAAACGATCAACATCGATCATATTGCACTGCACAATGAATTTATCTGATTGGAAATGATTGACACTGCGCGTTTTGAGTGCCTAGATGTGCTGGCAGGGAGGAACCATGCACGAAAAAGAGCGCCACAGGATCATTTTGTCCGCCGTCCAGGAAAAGCCTGTGGTGACGGTGCAGGAGATGGTCGACCTGACGGATTCATCCGAGGCGACGATCCGGCGCGACATCGCCGCACTGCATGTGCAAAAGCGCCTGCGCCGGGTGCGTGGCGGCGCCGAGGCGATCACCCCGCCGCAATTCATCGGCCTTGCCGGCCGGCCTTTTTCCGTCAACGAGACGATCAACGCTGCGCAGAAGCGGGCGATCGCGCGGGACGCCGTGGAACTGTGCAAGGACGGCGAGCCGATCATCATCAATGGCGGCACCACCACCTTCCAGATGGTGCATTTCCTGACCGGTCGCCGCATGCCGATCTTCACCAATTCCTTTCCGATCGCCGAGCACCTGCTCAAGCACTCCAAGAACACGGTGATGCTGTCGGGCGGCACCATCTACCGCGAGCAGAACATCATCCTGTCGCCCTTCGACAATGACGTGACGCGCAATTTCTATGCGCGCCGCATGTTCATGGGCGCGCAAGGGCTCGGGCCACTCGGCCTGATGGAAGGCGATCCGCTGCTGATCCAGGCCGAGCAGAAACTGATCGATCAGGCCGACGAACTGGTGGTGCTGGTCGACTCGTCAAAATTCCGCAAACGCTCGAGCCTGATCCTGTGCGGCCTGTCGCGCATTGCCACGGTCATCACCGACGACGGCATCGAGGATCGCGAGGCCAAGATGTTGGAGGCCGCCGGTGTGACGCTGGTCGTCGCCCGCACAACGGCAGGCAATAGGGAAGAATCTTCGCTGCAGGCCTGAGGGTTCGCAGCGGCGATGGAATGCAACACTCAAGGGAGGATATTCGATGAGCTTTCTGAAGAAATTGATGGTTACGGCGGCGTTCTCCGCCGCCATCTTCGTGAATGCGGCCTATGCCGAGAACGTCAAGATCGCGCTGGTGGTGAAGTCGCTCGGCAACGGCTTCTTCGATGCCGCCAACAAGGGCGCCGAAGAGGCGGCCAAGGAACTCGGCGACGTCGATATCATCTACACCGGCCCGACCAAGGCGACCGCCGAAGCGCAGATCGAGGTGATCAATTCGCTGATCGCCCAAAAGGTCAACGCGATCGCCATTTCGGCCAATGACGCCGACGCGCTGGTGCCGGCGCTGAAGAAGGCGATGGATCGCGGCATCACCGTCATCTCGTGGGATTCCGGCGTCGCTCCGGAAGGCCGCCAGCTCCACCTCAACCCGTCGGACACCAACCTGATCGGCGAAACCATCATCAAGCTTGCCGCCGACTATTTGCCGGAAGGCGGCGATGTCGCCATACTGTCGGCTTCGTCGACCGCGACCAACCAGAACGCCTGGATCGAAGCGGCCAAGAAGGTGCTGCCGGAGAAATTCCCCAAGATCAATCTCGTCGCCACCGTCTATGGCGACGACGACTCGGCCAAGAGCACGGACGAGGCCAAGGGCCTGCTGAAATCCTATCCGAACCTCAAGGCGATCATCGCACCGACCACCGTCGGCGTCGTGGCCGCCGCCCAGGTGGTGACCGACCAGGGCCTGATCGGCAAGGTCAATGTCACCGGCCTGGCGCTGCCGTCGGAGTTCAAGAAGTTCATCGACAACGGCGCCAGCCAGGCTGTCGCACTGTGGAACCCGATCGATCTCGGCTACTCGGCCGTCTACCTCGCCCATGATCTGGCGGTGAAGAAGGAAGAAGCCAAGCCGGGTGCGACGCTGTCGATCGGCCGTGTCGGCAAGGTCACCCTCGACGACACCAACTCGGCCGCGATGGCTCCGCCCTTCAAGTTCGACAAGTCGAACATCGAAGAGTTCTCCAAGATCTATTGATCCTGGAGCCCTTCAAGCCGGCGCGGCGGAGCTCAAGTTCCGCCGCGTCCTCAAACGGACCTTGCTTAAGGGCTTGATACGACTATGGACACGACAGCCCAACTCGACCCGACCACTGAGCAGCCTTTGGCTGCGGCTCCGCGCCTGACCCTGGCCGGCATCTCGAAGAGTTTTCCCGGCGTGCGCGCGCTGCATGATGTCAGCCTGTCGCTCTACCCAGGCCAGGTGACCGCGCTGATCGGCGAGAACGGCGCCGGCAAGTCGACGCTGGTCAAGATCATGACAGGCATCTACCAGCCTGATACAGGCACGATCAGCATCGATGGCCAGGCCGTGACCTTGCCCAGCGCGCATGCCGCCTTCGGGCACGGCATCACCGCCATCCACCAGGAAACCGTGCTGTTCGACGACCTGACGGTGGCCGAGAACATCTTTCTCGGCCATGCGCCGCGATCGCGCGTCGGCACCATCGACTGGCGCACCATGCGCAAGAATGCCCGTGAAGTACTGAACACCATGGGCGCCGGCCACATCGACGCCGATGCGCGGCTGAAGGATCTCGGCATCGCCAACAAGCACCTCGTCGCAGTCGCCCGCGCCATGTCGATCGACGCCCAGATCGTCATTATGGACGAGCCGACCGCAGCGCTGTCGCTGAAGGAGATCGAGGAGCTGTTTTTGCTGGTCGAGTTCCTGAAGAGCGAAGGCAAGGCGATCCTGTTCATCAGCCACAAGTTCGACGAGATCTATCGCATCGCCGACCGTTACACGGTGTTCCGCGACGGCGAGATGATCGGCGAAGGCCTGATCAGGGATGCCGGCCAGAGCCAGATCGTGCGCATGATGGTCGGCCGCGCCGTCGACCACATCTTTCCGCAGCGCAAGGCCGAGATCGGCGCGCCGGTGCTTGCCGTCTCCGGCCTGTCGCACCCGACCGAGTTCGACGACATCGGCTTCGAGCTGCACAGAGGCGAGATCCTCGGCTTCTACGGCCTTGTCGGCGCCGGGCGCAGCGAGGTGATGCAGGCGATATCAGGCATCACCCGCACCAGCAGCGGCACCATCACGCTGGAAGGCAAGGCGATCATGCCGAAATCGGCGGCGGATTCGATCGACGCCGGCATCGTTTACGTGCCGGAAGAACGCGGCAAGCAAGGCGTGGTGATCGGCCTGCCGATCTTCCAGAATATCTCGCTGCCCTCGCTCAAGCGCACATCCAAGTCAGGTGTGTTGCAGCTGGCCGAAGAGTTCGCGCTAGCCCGTTCCTATACCGAGCGGCTCGATCTGCGCGCCGCCTCGCTCAGCCAGGACGTCGGCACTTTGTCGGGCGGCAACCAGCAGAAGATCGTCATCGCCAAATGGCTGGCGACCGCGCCCAAGGTGATCATCCTCGACGAGCCGACCAAAGGCATCGACATCGGCTCGAAGGCCGCCGTGCACGGCTTCATGGCCGAGCTGGTCGCTCAAGGGTTGTCGGTGATCATGGTGTCGTCCGAACTGCCCGAGATCCTTGGCATGTCCGACCGGGTTGTGGTCATGCGCGAGGGCCGCATCGCCTCGATCTATGACAACAAGAAGCTCGACGCCGAGACGCTGGTCAAGACGGCAGCAGGGATCGCAGCATGAAGGCTTTTCTGAAGTATCGCGAAGTCTGGCTGCTCGCGGCAATCGTCGTGCTGATCGGGCTGATCTCGATGCGCTTTCCGGGTTTTGCCAATCCGGCCAATCTGCGCCAGGTGTTCAACGACACCTCGATCCTGATGATCCTGGCGCTGGGGCAGGTGGTGGTGATCCTGACCCGCTCGATCGACCTGTCGATGGCCTCCAACCTGTGCTTCACCGGCATGGTGGTGGCGATGCTGAACGCAGCGCATCCGGCAATCCCGATCCCGCTGCTGATCGTCATCGCACTTCTGGTCGGCCTGGTGCTCGGCGCCATCAACGGTTTTTTGGTATGGCGCCTGAACATTCCTTCGATCGTGGTGACGCTCGGCACGCTCACCATCTATCGCGGCGCCACCTTCGTCATTTCAGGCGGCGCCTGGGTCAATGCCGATCAGATGAGCCCTGATTTCATTGGGCTGCAGCGTGCGGCCTTTCTCGGCATTCCGGTGCTGTCGTGGATCGCCATACTGGTCATCGCCTTGTTCTTCCTGTTGATGACGCGCACCGCGCTCGGCCGCTCGATCTATGCCATCGGCGTCAATCCAACCGCATCGGTCTACGCCGGCATCGATGTCGGCCGCACCAAGTTCATCGTCTTCTGCATCTCGGGGATGGCCGCCGGTCTGTGCGGCTATCTCTGGATCTCGCGCTATGTCATCGCCTCGGTCGAGGTCGCCAATGGCTACGAGCTCAACATCATCGCCGCCTGCGTCATCGGCGGCATCTCGATCGCCGGCGGCATCGGCTCGGTCGGCGGCGCGGTGCTTGGCGCGCTGTTCCTCGGCATCATCTCCAACGCGCTGCCGGTCATCAACATCTCGCCGTTCTGGCAGATGGCGATTTCGGGCAGCGCCATCATCCTGGCCGTGGTGCTCAACGCGCGCGGCGAACGCCGGCAAGGCCGCATCATCCTCAAGAAGGCGGAAGCGGCATGACCGACACCCCAGCCCCGCGCCACATTCCCGACCGGCTCGACACGCCGCTCAACTCGGCGATCTTCTCGTGGGAGGCGCTGCTGGTCGCGGTGGCGGTCGCCATCTTTGCCGTCAACAGCTTCGCCTCGCCCTATTTCCTCGACGCGTGGTCGCTGTCGGACCTGACCTTCAACTTCACCGAGAAGGCGCTGATCGCGCTCGCCATGGCGCTGCTGATCATTTCCGGAGAGATCGACCTGTCGGTCGCCGCCATCATTGCGCTGGCCTCGACGATGATGGGCATGGCGGTGCAGGCCGGCGCCGGCACGCCGGTGCTGGTGGCGATCGGCATCCTGGTCGGGCTCGGCTGCGGCGCCTTCAACGGGCTGCTCGTCACCAGGCTCGGCCTGCCGTCGATCGTCGTCACCATCGGCACGATGAGCCTGTTTCGCGGCATCGCCTTCATCGTCCTCGGCGACCAGGCCTACAAAGGCTATCCCTCCAGCTTCGCCTTCTTCGGCCAGGGCTATGTCTGGTGGGTGGTGTCGTTCGAGCTGACGCTGTTCCTCGTCGCGGCGGTCATCTACTGGTTCCTTCTGCACCGGACCAGCTTCGGCCGCCGCGTCTTCGCCATCGGCAACAACCCGGTCGCGGCACAGTTTTCCGGCGTGCGTGTCGGCCGCATCAAGTTCATCCTGTTCTGCCTGACCGGGCTGATGGCGGGCATCGCCTCGGTGCTGATCACCTCGCGGCTCGGCTCGACCCGGCCATCGATCGCGCAAGGCTATGAATTGGAAGTCATCACCATGGTGGTGCTGGGTGGCGTCAGCATCCTGGGCGGCGCCGGCAGCATTTTGGGCGTGGTGCTCGCCGCCTTCATCATGGGGCTGGTGACTTTCGGCCTGGGGCTGCTCAATGTGCCCGGCATAGTCATGTCGATCTTCATCGGCCTGCTGCTGATCATCGTCATCGCGCTGCCCATCGTCTGGCGGCGGGTGCGGCGGGAGCGTTTTACCTGATGGCCGAGAAATACGCGTTCAAGATGAAGCTCAATCCCGGCATGAAGGCCGAATACAAAAGGCGTCATGACGAGATCTGGCCGTCGCTGGTCGCACTGCTGAAACAGGCCGGCGTTTCCGACTATTCGATCCATCTCGACGATGAGACCAACACCTTGTTCGGCGTGCTGTGGCGGCGCGACGGCCACGGCATGGACGAATTGCCGAAGCACAAGGTGATGCAGCGCTGGTGGGCTGAAATGGCCAACATCATGGAGACCAGGCCTGATAACGAGCCGGTGGCGGTGCCGCTGGAAACAATGTTCCATATGGAATGACCCGCCACGTCGCCGTCATCGATATCGGCAAGACCAACGCCAAGGTGGCGCTGGTCGATCTCGCCGATGTACGCGAAATCGCGCTGCGCCGCATGGCGAACGCGCCTGTCCTTGACGGTCCCTACCCGCACCACGATGTCGAGCTTCTGTGGTCGTTCATCCTCGACAGCCTCGCCGAGATCAATCGCGAACAGCGCATCGACGCGATTTCGATCACCACCCATGGCGCGACGGGCGTGCTGGTGGACACTGCCGGCGAGTTGGCGCTGCCGGTGCTCGACTATGAATTTGCCGGGCCCGACACCCTTGCCGAGGACTATGATACGAACCGTCCGGCCTTCGCCGAGACGGGCACGCCGCGCCTGCCGGTCGGCCTCAATCTCGGCGCGCAGCTGTTCTGGCAGCAGAAGCGCTTCCCGGCGGAGTTCGCCAAGGCCGCCGCGATGCTGATGTACCCGCAATACTGGGCCTTGCGCCTGACCGGCGTCGCCGCCAACGAAGTGACTTCGCTTGGCTGCCACACCGATCTGTGGAACCCGTGGAAGGCCGATTTTTCGTCGCTGGTCGACAAGATGCAATGGCGTCATCTGATGGCGCCGGTGCGGCCGGCGAAAGATCGCCTTGGCCCGATCCTGCCCGCGCTTGCGATACGGACCGGGCTTGATCCGCAAACGCCGGTGTTTTGCGGCTTGCACGATTCCAACGCCTCGCTGCTGCCGCATCTCCTGTCCGATACGCCGCCGTTCTCGGTCGTCTCGACCGGCACCTGGGTGGTGTCGATGGCGGTTGGCGGCAACAAGATCGCGCTCGACCCGGCCCGCGACTCGCTCGTCAACGTCAACGCGCTCGGTGATCCGGTGCCGTCGGCGCGTTTCATGGGCGGCCGTGAGTTTTCGCTGCTGACGGAAGGCCAATCGGAAGACTGGACCGAAGCGGATATCGCCACAGCGCTCGCGCGGAAGACGTCCCTGATGCCTTCGACCCAACAGGGTTCGGGGCCGTTCCCGTATCACAGGGCAGCATGGCTCGACGCCGACGGCATCAACGGCGGCCAGCGCTTTGCCGCCATCTCTTTCTACCTGGCGCTGATGACCGCGACCTGCCTCGAACTGATCGACGCCGGCGGCCCGACGACCGTCGAGGGGCCGTTCGCCCGCAACCGGCTTTTCACGCGCATGCTCGCTGCAGCGACGGCGCGTGCCGTCATCGCGTCGGAGGCCGCAACCGGCACCAGCATTGGCGCCGCCCTGTTGGCGTCGGACCAAGGAACGGTACAAGGCGCCGGCGAAAGGTTCGAACCGCCGGTCGACCCGGCCTGGGCGGATTACGCACGTTCATGGCGCGCGGCGGTCGACGCACAGGGCTGATCACAAAATCCGCTTGCCAAACGCCGACATGACGAAATTGACCGTTTCCGCCGCCAATCGCGGTTCCAGAGCTGATGTCAGGCCGGAAACGTCCATCGACAACAGCCCGCCGGACAACGCGATCGCCTCCATGGCCTGGTGCGTTTCGCGCACCGTAATGCCGCCGGAGCCTGCCGCCCAGCCGGCGAATTCGGTCACCTCAGGCGTATAGCTGACATGAAAGCCTTGCGTGCCGGAGCTGGCGATGCGGATCGCCTCGTGCATCACGTCGCGCATGCCCATGGCGTCGATGTCGGTCATGGTGAAGGCGCAGACGCGCGAATCCTTCAGCACCCGGGCCTCGGCCGGATCTGCATGGCGCAAACCGACAATGACGACGTTTTCCGGCGACAGTTGTGGCTGCAGCGCGCCGGGCTTGTGATCGAGGCCGAGCGCCCGCGCCAGCACCGAAGCTTCCGGCAGGTCGATGCCGTCTTCGTCCTCGGGCATCAGCCCAGCGATGGAATCGATCCAGATCAGGCCAAACGAGTGCGTCGCCCGCGCGGTCGCCGTCAGCGCCGTGTGGGCGATGCGCCGGTCGCTGCCGGCGGTGAGCCGGACCAGGCCGGACGGCGGCCGCTCGATATCGGCCAGTTCGACGACATCGAAATTCATCGCCTCCAGCCGGGCGCCGGTCGCCTCCCTGGCCAGGATGCCGGCCGCCGCCGGTTCGGCAGATATCGACACCATCTTGCGGCCGGAGAAATCCTCGACATCGTGCATTGGCGCCTTTTCGACATATTCCGAGGTCATTGCCAGCAGCATGGCGCCATAGCTCATGCGGAAGGCGACACGATCGCCGACGGCGGGTGGCGGCTCGGCATCGGTCACGTCGAGAAGCAGATGGTCGCTGGAGGCGCCAAGCACCCGCACGCCCTTGGCAATCGGCGTCAAACCTTCGATCAAGACATCCTCGCGGCCGATATTGGCGATGGCGCGCAACCGGTCGCCATCGTCGGCAAACACCGGCTGGTTGCCGAAAGCGTCGTAGCCGGATTGGCCGATCGGCCGCGACGGCTTCAGCTTGACCTCGATGATGTCGCTGGTCAGCCGGCAGGCATCGGGTTCGAGTTCGGCCCATGGCGTGTCGCGAAAAGTCTCGACGCCACCCTGCAGGATCGCCTCGCCGACCCGCAGATTGTTGATGCCGGCGGGCAGCCTGCCTTCGAGCAGCAGCGTCAGCGACGATGACGCGCCGCCCGAGATCCAGTCGAGCCTTGCACCGGACAGGCGCTCGGTCTTGTAGGCATGGGCAACGAGCTGTCCGAGATTTTCCTGCGTCGGCATGATGGCGCCGAAGCAGCCGAGATTGGTGCCGATGCCGGCGATGCGCACGCCGCTGAGCGCCAGTATCTGTTCGACCGTCGGAATGAGGTCGTTCGGCCAGATACCTTCCCTGAGGTCGCCAAGATCGATCATCAGCATGATGTCGTGGACGCGGTCCATACGCTCGGCGATGCGCGATAGTTCGCGGATGGTGGCGAGTTCGGATTGCAGGCTGATGTCGACGGTGCGCACAACCTCCTCGATGCGTGCCATCGGCGGACTGCGCAGCAGCATGATCGGGGCGGTGATGCCGCTGTCGCGCAGCCGGCGGATGTTTTCGAAGCGCGATTCGGCGATGCCGGCGACGCCGCCGCGCAGCATGGCGCGCGCCACCTGCGGCATGCCGCAGGTGCCCTTGGTAACGCCGAACACCCTGATGCCGGACAGGGCGCAGCGGTCGACGATGGTGCGCGCATTGCGCTCGATGCGGCCAAGGTCGATGGCGACTTGCGGTCCCGACATTTTTCTACTCAGAATTTGTGCACGGTATTAGACGCATTATCTTCCCGGTGCCGACACGACGATTAATTCTCCCTCAATTGACATAGACCAGCCCTTGCGGGTCGATCTCCGGCTTGCGGCCGGCGACCACATCGGCAAGGAATTTTCCGGAGCCGCAGGCCATGGTCCAGCCGACATGGCCGTGGCCGGTATCGAGATAGAGATTGCTGTAGCGCGCCCGGCCGATGACCGGGACCGAGTTCGGCATCATCGGCCGCAGACCGGCCCAGAGCTCGGCCTTGTTCTCGTCGAAGGCGCCCGGGAAAAGCTCCTTGCCGGTCCTGAACATGGCGGCGAAATCGCTCGGCTTGTGGCTGCGGTCGAAGCCGGTGAACTCGGCGGTCGAAGCAAGCCGCAGCCGGTTGCCGAGCCTGGAATAGCCGATAAGCTGATCCTCGTCGGCGCCGCCCATGGTCGGGCCCTTGCTCTCGTCCTCCAGCGGCACGGTCGCGGTATAGCCCTTGACCGGATAGACCGGCAGGTCGACGCCGTAGCGGCGGCCGAGCAGCCCGCTCTCCGGTCCCATCGAGATGACCACGGCGTCGGCTGTTATTGGGCCGGCCGAGGTCATCACCGCGCGCACCCGATCGCCTTCGATGTCGAGGCCTTCGACCGTCGTGCCGTAGAGGAACTGGACGCCGAGTTTCTCGGCGGCATAGGCAGCGAGGTTTCGGGTGAATTGGCTGGAGTCGCCGGTCTGGTCGATCGGCGAATAGACGCCGCCGGCTATTCTGTCCCTGGCCCCGGCAAGGCCGGGCTCGATCTCGACCAGCCGGTCGCGGCCGACGATCTCGATCGGCAGACCGTGCTCGGCGAGATAGCGGTAATTGTCGGTGCCGGTATCAAAACTCTGCTGCGAGCGGAAGAAATAGAGAACGCCCTTCTTGCGCTCGTCATAGTGAATGCCGGTGTCGGCCGAGATGGCGTTGATGCAGTCGCGCGAATAAAGCGCCAGGCGCAGCTTGATGTCGGTGTTGGCGCGCAGTCGCGCATGCGTGCATTGGCGCAGGAAGCGCAGACTCCAGGCGAAGAAATAAGGATCGAAGCGCAGCCGCACCTTGATGCCGAGATCGTGGTTGTAGAGCGCGCGCAAAAACGTCCTCAGCGCAGCGGGCGAGGCCCAGGCGGTGGCGTCGCCGGGCGACACCAGGCCCGCATTCGATTGGCTGGTGCCTCGCGCCGCCATCGGATGGCGCTCGATCACGGTCACCTCGTGGCCGTCGCTCGCCAGATAGTAGGCCGCCGCCGTGCCGACGACGCCCGCGCCAAGGACCAATATCTTCATGCCGCCCCCAAAGGATCAGACGCGGCCGAAACGCCTCCACGTTTCAGCCGCACAGCTCCTTAAATAGCGCTTCTACGCTCGACCTACGAGCCCACGGAGGAAAAACCGGGACTTCAGCTCCGCGCCGAATTCTTGCCGGTCAGGATACGCTCCCAAGCCAGCGCGTCGGCGACGATCCGGTCGAGGTCATCGCGTTGCGGGATCCAGCCGAGCTCGCGGCGCGCCAGCTCCGAATTGGCGACCACCGCCGCCGCGTCGCCCGCACGGCGCTCGCCGATCCGTACGTCGAAATCACGGCCAAAGACGCGGCGCACGCTGTCGATAACTTCGAGCACCGAATAGCCGTGGCTGTAGCCGCAATTGGCGACGAGGCTTTTCCCCCCGGCGCGCAGCCGTTCCAGCGCCAGCCGATGCGCCGCCGCCAGATCGCTGACATGTATGTAGTCGCGCATGCAAGTGCCGTCGGGCGTCGGATAGTCGGTGCCGAACACCTCCATGAAGGGCCGCTTGCCGAGCGCCGTCTCGCAGGCGACCTTGATCAGATGCGTGGCGCCCGGCGTCGACTGGCCGGTGCGGCCCCTCGGATCGGCGCCGGCGACGTTGAAGTAGCGCAACGCCGTATAGCGCAAGCCGTGGGCGATTGCGGCGTCGCGCAGCATCCATTCGCTCATCAGCTTGGACAGGCCATAGGGCGATTCCGGTGCAAGGCGCGCATCCTCGCGCACCGGCTCCAGCCCGGCGCCGCCATAGACGGCGGCGGTCGAGGAAAAGATGAAATTGGGCACGCCTTCGCGCACCGCGGTCTCGATCAGTGTGCGCGTTTTGCAGGTGTTGTTCTCGTAATAGCCGAGCGGGTCGGCGACCGATTCGGGAACCACGATGGAGCCGGCAAAATGGATGATCGCATCGACATGATTGTCGCGGATGACCCCGCCGACCAGCTCCTTGTCGGCGACATCGCCGACGACAAGCTTTGCCTCCGGCGCCACGGCCCATTCGAAGCCGGTCGAAAGCCGGTCGAGGACGACAACGCTCTCGCCCGCGTCCAGCAGTTCCCAGACCATATGGCTGCCGATATAGCCAGCGCCGCCTGTCACCAAAGCCGTCATCCGTGTCCTCGCTGCTCAAGATTTGTCGGAAGCTGTCTCAACACCCGCCTTACTGGAAAGCCTGCCACCAGGCCATTAGTCCATGTCCATCAGTGCCTGCGGTAACCAGTCTCATCGGCGCATGGCATCGTCCTGAAACAAAATTGATCCACATCAAGGGAATAGGCCATGATCCGTGGCCGTTAGGAACAGGCTTGGGGCGTGGCATTTTGACCAAAAAGGCCAAGTAGACGGCGAATAGGGCAATGATTATGATCCCACGCAAAAATTGGGAAGCCGAAATGAACTATCAGCGGTTCTTCGAAGACGCGATCGACCAGCTCCACGCCGAGCGTCGCTATCGCATCTTCGCCGACCTCGAGCGCATCGTGGGGAACTTCCCACGCGCCATCTGGCGCGCCAACGGCCGCGCCCAGGAAATCACCGTCTGGTGCTCCAACGACTATCTCGGCATGGGCCAGCATCCCGACGTCATCGCCGCGATGCAGAACGCCGCCGGCAAGATGGGATCCGGCGCCGGTGGCACCCGCAACATCTCCGGCACCAGCAATCCGCTGGTCGAGCTCGAACTGGAACTGGCCGACCTGCACGACAAGGAAGCCGCGCTCGTCTTTACCTCCGGCTTCGTCTCCAACGAAGCTTCGATCTCGACCATTGCGCGGCTGCTGCCCAACTGCCTGATCGTCTCGGACGAGTTGAACCACGCCTCGATGATCGAGGGCGTGCGGCGTTCGGGCGCCGAGAAGAAGATCTTCCGCCACAACGACGTTGCGCATCTCGAAAGCCTGCTGCAGGCGGCGGGCCGCGAGCGCGCCAAGTTGATCGTCTTCGAGAGCGTCTATTCGATGGATGGCGATATCGCGCCGATCAAACAGATCGTCGAACTTGCCGAGCGCTACAACGCCATGACCTATATCGACGAGGTGCATGCCGTCGGCATGTACGGACCGCGCGGCGGCGGCATCACCGAGCGCGAAGGGCTGGCCGACCGTATCGACATCATCGAAGGCACGCTGGCCAAGGCGTTCGGCACGCTCGGCGGCTATATCACCGGCACAAGTGCGGTGATCGATGCCGTGCGCTCCTATGCGCCGGGCTTCATCTTCACCACGGCGCTGCCGCCGGCCATTGCCGCCGCGGCGACCACGTCGATCCGCCATCTCAAGCGCTCACAGGCCGAACGCGCCGCGCAGCAGCGCCAGGCGACGCGGACGAAGCAGGTTCTTACCGCCGCGGGCCTGCCGGTGATGGACTCCGCTACCCACATCGTGCCGCTGCTCGTCGGCGATCCCGAACTGTGCAAGATGGCCAGCGACCGCCTGCTCGGCGTCCACGGCATCTACATCCAGCCGATCAACTACCCGACCGTGCCGCGCGGCACCGAACGGCTGCGCATCACCCCGACGCCATTCCATTCGGATCAGCTGATCGCGGCGCTTCAGGACGCGCTGGTCGAGACCTGGGATGCCTTGGGCATCTCTTACGGTTCTGCGGGCCGGCCGGCGGTGAGGGAAAGCGACCGCGTCATTCCGCTGCTGGTGCCGAAGTCCGGCGGCTGAGCTTCCGCTACCTTCGTCTTCCTAGGGCGTAGCAAGGAGCGAAGCGACGCGGCGCGGCCAAGGAGTGCAACGGTTCGCAGCTGTCCGGCTTGGCGCGGACCTCAACAACCTCACACACTTTTCATCCACTTCGCCAGCCGGTGCGCGGCCTCCTCGAGCTGGTCGAGGCGGCGGTGGAAGCATAGCCTGAGGAAGGCTTCGCCGCCGGGACCGAATGCGGTTCCGGGCGCTAGGCCGACATTGGCGCGGTCGACGATGTCGAAGGCGGCGGCGCGTGAATCCGTGATGCCGTCGACTGCGAAGAACAGATAGAACGCGCCCTGCGGCACGGTAAAGCGTGCCCTGCCGGTCGCAGCCAGGATGCCGCAGACCAGGTCACGCGCCGCCCTCGCCCGCTCCACCTGCTCGACGATGAAGGCGTCGCCTTCGTCGAGCGCGACGACGGCGCCGCGCTGCATGAACTGGGCAACGCCGGAGGTCGAATACTGGACCAGGTTCTCGAACACCTGCTGCAGGCAGGGATGGACCTTGATCCAGCCGACCCGCCAGCCGGTCATCGACCAGTTCTTGGAAAAACTGTTGACGAACAGGATGCGATCCTCGTCGGCCATGATGTCGATGAAGGACGGCGCGCGGCTGTCGCCGTAGTGGAACAGCGAATAGATCTCGTCGGCGATGATCCACAGCCCCCGTTCGCGGGCAAGGTCGAGGATCGCCTGCAGCGTCTGCCTGTCGGCGGTCCAACCGGTCGGGTTGGACGGTGTGTTGACGAACAGCGCCTTTGTCCTTGGCGTGATCGCCGCCTCGATCTTGCCGATGTCGCAGGACCAGCCATTGCCGGACTGGTCGAGCGTGACTGCGACCGGGACGGCGCCCGCCACGCCGGCGGCTGCGGCGAAGTTCGGCCAGGCCGGCGACAGATAGACGACCTCGTCGCCATTGCCGGCGACAGCGTCGAGCGCCAGCTGGATGGCATGCATGCCAGAGCCGGTGACGATGAATTCTTGCTCGGCGAAGCTCTTGCCGAAATGCCTGATGTAATAGCGGGCGAGCGCCTGCCGCAGTTCGGGGATGCCTTTCTGCCAGGTATAAAAGGTTTCGCCGCCGGCCAGCGCCCGGGCAGCGGCATCGGTGATGAAGGCGGGCGTCGGCAGGTCGCCCTCGCCGGCCCAGAGCGGGATCATGCCGTCGCGGTCGCGGCCGCGGTTCATGACGGCGACAATGCCGCTTTCGGGCGCGGCCCGGGCCTCGGCGCGCAAATTCTCGATCAGGGTCATGGATGGATCCGTTTTTCGCCTTCCGGACAGCTAGCGTGTTTTGCGACAGGCGAAAATAGAAAACCCCGGCCGAAATCGACCGGGGGTTTGGTCCAGAGATCTTGCCCCTGCGCTATTTCCTGGCGAGGAGATCGCGAATTTCGGTGAGCAGCGCGACATCGGCCGGCGGAGCAGCAGCAGGCGCAACGGGCTTCTCACGCTCCAGCCGCCTGCGCAGATCGTTCACCGCTTTGATCATCAGGAAGATGATGAAGGCGAGGATGATGAAGTTCAGCGCCACGGTGATGAAACTGCCATAGGCGAAGACTGCGCCCTGCCTCTTGGCTTCCGCCAGCGATGTGGCGTTGACCGCTGAGGACAAGGGCAGGAAATAATTGTTGAAGTCGAGTCCGCCGAAAATCGCCCCGATTATCGGCATGATGATGTCGTTGACTAGGGAATCGACGATCTTGCCGAAGGCGGCGCCGATGATGACGCCGACGGCCAGGTCCATGACATTGCCCCTGGAAATGAATTCCTGGAATTCTTTCAGCATCCGACCCTCCTTCTCCTGACGGGCCAGGCCGCCGCCTCTGCCCGCTTCGTTCGGCCCCGCTTCATTCCCCCCACTGGCACAATAGCAAAAACCTACGGTTGCAGCATCGGCAAAAGACCGGTTCCGGCCAAAATTTCCCGAAGCCGCAGCCATCCTGCGCCGAAAGCCGCGATGGACTTGATCGCCAAGCTGTGATTGCGTCTCAGCAGGCCGGATGCAAAAACCGGCAAGGGAGGATTTTTGGGCCGTGCAGGGCTGGTTCATCGTCATCATCGCGATCGCCTATGTGACGTTGCTGTTCGTCATCGCCAGCCTCGGCGACCAACGCTCGACGACATCCGGGCCTGACCGAGCCCGGCCCTTCATCTATGCGCTCAGCCTGGCGATCTACTGCACCTCCTGGACCTTCTTCGGTTCGGTCGGCCTTTCCTCCGAGCGCGGCCTCGAATTCCTCGGCATCTATATCGGCCCGGTGCTGGTGTTCGTGTTCGGCTTTCCGCTGCTTCGGCGCATCGTCAGGCTGGCCAAGACAGAGAAGATCACTTCGATCGCCGACTTCCTCGGCGCCCGCTACGGCAAGAGTTTTGCCGTGGCAGCGATCGCCACGCTGATCGCGACGATCGGCGCGGTGCCTTACATGGCACTGCAGTTGAAGGCGATTTCCGGCTCGGTCAGCCTGATGGTCGAGCATTATACCGGCTCGCCGCCTTCGTTCGATCCATTCGTCAGCGACATCTCGCTGGTCGTCGCCATGCTGCTTGCGCTATTTGCGGTGCTGTTCGGCACGCGCCACGCCGACGCCACCGAACACCAGGACGGGCTGGTGCTGGCGGTAGCGGTCGAAACTGTGGTCAAGCTCGCCGCCTTCCTGGCGATCGGCCTGATGGTGACCTTCCTGATCTTCGGCGGCCCGGGCGATATGGTCGACAAGCTCGCCGAGAATTCGCAAGTTCAGCAAGCGATGAGCTACAGCACCTCGCTCGCAACCTGGCTGGTGCTGACGTGTTTGAGCGGTTTCGCCATCATCATGCTGCCGCGCCAGTTCTATGTCACCATCGTCGAGAACCGCAGCGAGGCCGAACTGCGCACCGCGACATGGGTGTTTCCGCTCTATCTGGTGGCGATCAACCTTTTCGTGCTGCCGATCGCGCTCGCCGGCCTGGCGCTGGTCGGCACCAGGACCAGCAGCGACCTCTATGTCCTGTCGCTGCCGCTGCTCAGCGGTCACGATGTGTTGGCTATGGCGGCGTTCATCGGCGGCCTGTCGGCGGCGACCGCGATGGTGATCGTCGAAAGCGTCGCGCTGTCGATCATGATCTCCAACGATCTCGTCATTCCACTGTTTGTGCGTCGCCTGCTCAAGACCACGACATCCGAGAACGAGGACTGGTCAGCGCTCATCCTCAACGTGCGACGGGCGGCGATCTTCATCATGCTGTTCGTCGCCTTCCTCTACTATCGCGAGAGCACCAACAGCGCGCGGCTCTCCTCGATCGGCCTGATGTCGTTCGCCGCGATCGCGCAGTTCGCGCCGGCCTTGGTCGGCGGGCTGATCTGGCGCGGCGCCAACGGCAGGGGGGCGGCGCTCGGCATGGTCGCCGGCATCGTCGTCTGGAGCTATACGCTGCTGCTTCCTTCGCTCGCCGCGTCCGATACCGGCATCGTCGTCCACGGCCTGTTCGGTTTCGAAGCGTTGCGGCCGCAAGCATTGTTCGGCACCGTCGCCGAGCCGCTGAACCACGGTGTCCTGTGGAGCCTGTCGGTCAACACGCTGTTCTTCGTGCTAGGCTCGCTGTCGCGCGCGTCGGTGCCGCTGGAGCGCATCCAGGCGTCGATTTTCGTGCCGCGCGAGGCGAGCCCGATGCCGAGCCTGCGCCGCTTCCGCACCACCGTCACCGTCAACGACCTCAAGGACACCATCGCGCGCTATCTCGGCGTCGAACGCACTGAACGGTCGTTTCAGTCGTTCGAAAAGAGCAACGGCGCTTCGCTGCACGGCAACGAGCAGGCCAGCATGGACGTCATCCGTTTCTCCGAGCAGCTTCTGGCAAGTGCCGTCGGCTCCTCTTCGGCGCGGCTCATCCTGTCGCTGCTGCTGCGCCGCAATGATCGAGAGGCGAAGGACGCCTTTCGCCTGCTCGACGACGCCACCGAAGCGCTGCAGCACAACCGCGACCTGCTGCAGATCGCGCTCGACCAGATGGGACAGGGCATCACCGTCTTCGACAGGGATTTCCGGCTGATCTGCTGGAACCGCCAATATCGGGCGCTGTTCGACCTGCCCGACGAGATGGGCCAGGTCGGCGTCTCGCTCGATCGCATCCTGCGCCACCTTGCCGAGCGCGGCGATATTCCGGCCGACCAGCGGGTGGCGATGCTCAACCGCCTCACCAGCTTCGTCAGCCCCTGGCAGATGGAGCTGAAGACCAGCGGCCGCATCCTGGAATTGCGCTCCAACCCGATGCCGGATGGCGGCATCGTTGCCACCTATGCCGACATTTCCGGGCGCGTCGAGCAGGACCTGGCGCTGAAGCGCGCCAATGAAACGCTCGAACAGCGCGTCAAGAACCGCACCGTCGAACTGACCCGCGTCAACGAGGAGCTGGCACAGGCGCAGATGCTGGCGGAGGAGGCCAATCTCGGCAAGACCCGCTTCCTCGCTGCCGCCGGCCATGACATCCTGCAACCGCTGAACGCTGCTCGTCTCTATTGCTCGTCGCTGATCGAAAAGGCCGGCAAGGGACCTGCGGGCAAGGCCGCGATCAACATCGAATCCTCGCTGGAATCGGTCGAGACCATTCTCGGCGCAGTCCTCGACATTTCCCGTCTCGACGCCGGCGCGATGAAACCGGACGACACGGCCTTCAGCCTGGACGGACTGCTGCGCCAGATCGGCAACGACTTTCAGCCGCTTGCCGCCGAGAAGAAACTCAGCCTGACGATCATGCCATCGTCGCTCAGTGTGACGACTGACCGCAATCTGTTGCGCCGCCTGATCCAGAACCTCGTATCCAATGCCATCAAATACACCCGCCATGGCCGCATCCTGGTCGGCGTGCGGCGGCGCGGCGAACTGGCCGAGATACAGGTGATCGACACCGGCATCGGCATTGCCGCCGACAAGCTGAACACGGTCTTTCACGAATTCACCCGGCTCGATGAGGGCGCCCGCGAAGCCGAAGGCCTGGGGCTCGGCCTTTCGATCGTCGACCGCATCGCTCGTGTCTTGCGCCTCGAACTCCAGATATTTTCAAGCCCGAGCAAGGGCACACGCTTTTCCGTCGTCCTGCCGGTCGCGGCAGTGCAGGAGCCGCGGCGCGAGATCGAGGCCAAGGCGCCGGTCCGCACGGCTGCTTCGCTTGCCGGGCTCCGCGTGCTCTGCATCGACAACGACGCCCGCATCCTCGACGGCATGCGGCTGCTGCTCGAAGGCTGGGGCTGCAGCGTCGACACGTTTGCCGGCTCGAGGGATCTGGAGGGGTCCGGCATGCGTCGGCCCGACATCGTGCTTGCCGACTATCATCTCGACGGCGAGACCGGCCTTGACGCCATCGCCAAACTGCGCGCTATCCATGGCCATGACATGCCGGCGGTGCTGGTCACCGCCGACCGCTCGAGCGAGGTGCGCGCCAGCGCCGGCAGGCTCGACGTGCCGGTGATCAACAAGCCGCTCAAACCAGCGGTGCTGCGCTCGATGATGGCGAGGGTCAGACCGCTGGCGTCGGCAGCCGAGTAGCGCCGGAGGTCAGCCGGCCGCCGCCAGCGGGTCGCTGCCGATCTTGGACAGCAGGATCACCGCCTGGGTGCGGCTGTCGACGCCAAGCTTCTGCAGAATGGCCGAGACATGCGCCTTGATCGTCGCTTCGGAGACACCGAGCTCGTAGGCGATCTGCTTGTTGAGCAGACCTTCGGCCAGCATGCCGAGCACGCGCGTCTGCTGCGGCGTCAGCGTCTGCAGCCGCTTGATCAGATCGGATATCTCGGGATCGCGCTCGACGCCGAGATCGATGCCGGTGGGCGCAGCGATGTCGCCGGCAAGCACCGACTGCACGGCGCTGCGGATCTCGTCCATGCTGGCCGATTTGGAGATGAAACCCGAAGCGCCAAGGTCGAGCGCGCGCCGGATGGTCACCGGATCGTCATGCGCCGACACCACCACCAGCGGCACTGTCGGATGGATGCCGCGCAGCGAGATCAGGCCGGAAAGGCCGCTCGCGCCCGGCATCGACAGGTCGAGCAGCACCAGATCGACGTCCTCATTGGCCACGACCAGCGCCTTGGCGCTTTCGAAATCGCCGGCCTCATGAATGCCGGCGACGTCGCCGATGCCGGCAAGCGCCTCTCTCAGCGCGCCGCGAAAAAGCGGATGATCGTCAGCGATGACGAAAGTATAGCCTGACGGCACATGGCCCTCCCCGAATCCCATTGGTGATTGTCTGCTTCTTGCGGGATCAGTCGAACGATTATGCGGCGATATCAGCCGTTTTCAAGCGGCAAGCCGGTGCGCCGGGCTTCCCCGGTGAACGGTGCTCAGGTTTTTTGCGAATTGGGCTTGGCGCCATCCTCGCCGCTGTCCTTTTCCATGTCCTTGACGATGCCCATGAAGCCGCGCAGGAAGCGCTCCATGTAGCTCATCGTCTTGTTGAAATCCTCCTCGCTGGGCAATGTCGACTCAAAGCGGGCGGCAAGCGAGTTCTCGAGCTTGACGACGCGCTGGTCGAGCGCCTTCACCGAATTTTGCAGCCGGTCGATCTCGTCCTGGAAGGCGGCGCGTTCATCGGCCGCCATCTTGCAGACGAGCTGGCCGGAACGCTCCTCACAGATCGACATCGCACCGGTCTGCGTGTCCATGCGGACATAGCCGGTGGCCGACTTTTCCAACCGGTAGCGGTCGGCTTCCTCGGAAAAGGCTGATGCCGCGACGAGCGAGACGAGGGCTGCAGGGATCAAGACGTGCTGCGGACGCATATTGTTTGTCCTCCATAGGCCAGTAAGCGCAATCTTATCGCATGTTTGCGCCGGAAATGGGGAAGAACCCTGGCCTTTACCTTGACGCAGGTTCCTGTCGGAAAACCGTGTGACACTTTTCCGGAACCTGCTTGCCTCTTCCCCGTACGATTGGTTCGGACTATAGCGCAACCATGTCTCAGCTTATCTACAAGATAGTACCTGAACCGCTGTGGCGCGAGGCCGAAAGAAATCGCCGCTTCACCGGCGCGCCGATCGATGTCGCCGACGGCTTCATTCATTTTTCCACCGCCGGCCAGGCTAGGGAAACCGCGGCAAAACACTTTGCCGGCCGGACCGGGCTGCTGCTGGTCGCCGTCGATGGCGCCAGACTGGGTGATGCGCTGAAATACGAGGTCTCGCGCGGTGGTGCGCTGTTCCCGCATCTTTACGGCCCGCTCGACCTCAACGCCGTCGTCTGGGTGCAACCATTGCCGCTCGGCACCGATGGCCTGCACCAATTCCCGACGCTGGAGGCCGAATGAGCGTGCTCGACCGGCTCGGCCAGAGGTTCCTGTTCGCATTCGATCCAGAAGCCGCCCACGGCCTGTCGATCGCGGCGCTGAAATGCGGGCTGCCGATAGGCGGGAGACCCGTGCGCGACGACAGGCTGAAAGTCAGCGTCTGCGGCATCGATTTCCCCAATCCGCTCGGCATGGCCGCCGGCTACGACAAGAACGCCGAGGTTCCCGATGCGCTGCTTGGCCTTGGCTTCGGCTTTGCCGAGGTCGGCACGATCACGCCGCTGCCGCAGGCCGGCAACCCGAAGCCGCGCATTTTCCGGCTGACATCAGACGACGCGGTGATCAACCGGCTGGGCTTCAACAACGAGGGTCACGCGGCCGCCGAACAACGGCTTGCCGCCCGCAAGCGCCGCGCCGGCATCGTCGGCGTCAATATCGGCGCCAACAAGGACAGCACAGACCGCGTCGGTGACTTTGAACGCGGCGTTGCCAGGTTTGCGCCCTACGCCAGCTATCTGACGATCAACATCTCCTCGCCGAACACGCCGGGCCTGCGCAACATGCAGGCGCGTGAACAGCTTGGCGAGTTGCTGTCGCGCGTCGTGGCCGCACGTGCGGCAGCGGCCGCGCAGCCGGTCATCTTTCTGAAGATCGCGCCGGATCTGGTCGAGGCCGAACTGGAGGACATCGCCGCCGAGGTCGCCGAGAAAGCAATAGACGGCGTCATCGTCTCCAACACCACCATCGCGCGGCCGCGGCTGCGCAGCGCCGATCTTGCCGGCGAGACCGGCGGGCTTTCGGGAAAACCGCTGTTCGAGCGCTCGACGATCGTGCTGGCAAAGATGCGCAAACTGCTTGGCCCGGACCCCGCCATCATCGGCGTCGGCGGCGTCGATTCCGCCGAGACGGCGCTCGAAAAGATCCGCGCCGGCGCCGATCTCGTCCAGCTCTATACCGGCATGATCTATGCCGGGCCGGCACTGCCGGGCCGCATTCTTGCCGGCATGGCCCGGTTCGCCGACATGCAACGGCTCAAATCACTGCGCGAGTTGCGCGATACCAGTCTCGAGCGATGGGCGTCCAAGCCGCTCTAACCCGAAGTCGCCCTAAAAAGCACCTGCCGCTCATGCCCCTGCAGATCGTTCATCATCCCGACTACGACGCCGGTTTTGCCGTCAATCATCGTTTTCCGATGAGCAAATACAAGCTGCTGATGGAAGCCTTGGGCGCGCGCGGACTGGCCGGCCACGCCGCGCTCAACATGCCCGAGCCGGCGCCGGCATCATGGCTGAAGCTTGCCCATGCCGCCGGCTATGTCGACCAGGTGCTGGCCTGCGAAGTGCCAGAAAAAATCGAGCGCGAGATCGGCTTTCCGGTAGGCCCGCGCGTCTCGCTCAGGGCGCAGCTCGCAACGGGTGGCACCGTGCTGGCGGCGCGGCTGGCGTTGCTGAACGGCATCGCCTGCAATACCGCCGGCGGCAGCCATCATGCGCGGCGCGCGCAAGGCGCCGGCTTCTGCACCTTCAATGATGTTGCGGTGGCTTCACTGGTGCTGCTTGCCGAAGCCGTCGCCGACAATATCCTGATCGTCGATCTCGACGTGCATCAGGGTGACGGCACGGCCGACATTTTGGGCGCTGAACGGCGCGTTTTCACCTTTTCCATGCATGGCGATCGTAACTATCCGACGCGCAAGATCGCTTCCGACCTCGATATCGCCCTGCCCGACGGCATCGGCGATGCGGCCTATCTCGAAAGGTTGGGCGGCATCCTGCCGGAACTCACCGCCAGGGCGCGCTGGGACATCGTTTTCTACAATGCCGGGGTCGACGTTCATGCCGAGGACCGGCTCGGCAGGTTGTCGCTGTCGAACGACGGGCTGCGTGCGCGCGACGACATGGTGATCCGTCATTTCCGCGCGCTCGGCATCCCGGTCTGCGGCGTTATCGGCGGCGGCTATTCGACTGACGTGGCGGCTTTGGCCGCGCGCCACGCGATCCTGTTCGAAACGGCCTCAGGCTTCGCCTAACCGCCTTACGGTTTTGGCCTCGAACCGGCTTCCGCTATCGCACGCTAACCTTCGGTTCGGCGTCTGCTCTATTTCCGGTAGTTGGCGATCCTGAGCAGGATGAAGGCTGGAATGACGATCGCCGCGCCGAGAAGGATGTAGCCGAGGAAACGGTCAATAGCGCGGAAGCCGAGGTTCCAGAGATCGACGAAGACATTGCGGATGCCGTAGAGCACATCCATCGGCGACCAGCCGAAAGCGTTCATGACAAGGCCGACGAGGAACGACAGCACCAGCAGCTTCAGGAGCACCCGGAGCGGCGTGTCGCCGAGAAAGCGCGTCAGTGCGGACAAGGCGTGTCTCCAGATTCGGTTGCCCCGATTCGGGCACAACTCCAGAAATACGCACTTGGCCGCCCGGCATCAAGGCGATCGCTCAGTTGCTCCCGTCGGCGCTTTGCCGAATTGTGCTCTTGACACTTATGTTGCAGTGCAGCAAAATTGGGCGACAGAGGGTAACCAGTTGATATCGAACTGCCAGACTCATCGCCCGGTGATGGACGGACTGCGCTGCCTCACCGTGACTTGCGAACACAGGGCTTCTTGAATGAAGTACAGGCGCGATATCGATGGTCTTCGGGCCGTTGCGGTACTGCCGGTCGTACTCTTCCATTTCGGCATCTCGGCAATTCCAGGCGGCTTTACCGGCGTCGATATCTTCTTCGTCATATCTGGCTATCTGATCACCGGAAGCCTGCTGGACGACCTTGAACGCGGCCAGTTTTCGATCGTCAGCTTTTACTGGCGCCGCGCCCGGCGCATCCTGCCGGCGCTGATCTTTGTCACGCTTCTCACCTGTATTGCGGCCTTGTTCATTCTTCTACCGTCGGATCTGCATGAATTCAGTCTCAGCGTCATAGCGGCTTCGACTTTCTGGTCGAACATCTATTTCTGGAAAACGTCAAATTACTTCTCGATCGATGCTGAGCTCCGACCGCTGTTGCATACGTGGTCGCTTTCGGTCGAGGAGCAGTACTATATCTTTGCCCCGATCCTGATGTTCCTGATCTATCGCTATTTTGGCAAACGCTGGCTGACGATACTCCTGCCGATCATCCTCGGCAGCTTCGTGCTGGCGGTCATGGCGACGTGGCTGGCGCCAAACGCGGGATTCTACCTGCTGCCGACACGGATCTGGGAGCTCATGCTGGGCGCCGTGCTCATGCTGAAACGCCCCCCGCCCCTGAGCAGCCGGTTTGTTATGGAACTGCTCGGGTTGGCCGGATTTGGCCTTCTTGCCATCGGGTTCTTCACGATTTCGGAGAGCGATCCGTTCCCGGGCTACAACGCCTTGTATCCTTGCGTCGGAACGGTCCTGCTTATCTATGTCGGCCAAAACAGCCCCTCGACGATCATTACCCGCCTGCTCGAAGTCCGACCGCTAGTCTGGATCGGCCTCATCTCCTATTCGCTGTATCTTGTCCACTGGCCGATCAATGCGTTTGCGCACTATTTCTCACTGGAAGAATTCGACCCCTCGATGACCGTTGCGTTGACGGTAGCAAGCCTCGCGCTGGCTGCGTTTTCCTGGAAGTACGTCGAGCAGCCGTTTCGGCAGAAAAGGAGCTTCACCGCCCCAGCGCCCATCTTCGCCTTTTCAGCGGGCGCAATCGCTGTTCTTTGCCTTGGCGGGGCGGCCGGGGCGCTCGGCAACGGCTTTCCGCAACGCTTTCCAGACTATGTCCAACAGCGGATTCCTGTCGGGGACTGGGGCAATGGCACCTGTTTCAACGAGGGCGGCAGCCGAATCGAAAACTGGAATATCGAGGATTGCACGCGCACACGCGGCTTCCCTACAACAGTTTTGTTGTGGGGTGACTCGTTCGCCGCCCACTATGTTCCAGGCCTGGACGCCAACATAAATCAACTCCGGGCCAATATCGTCGAATACACCTACGCGGGCTGTCCCCCGATTCTCTCCTACTTCTCCTATGGACGCCCGGATTGCATGCGGTTCAATCAGCAAGCCCTGAAGATTATTCAGGACGCTGGCATCAAGACGGTTGTACTCAGCGGTCGGTGGACCGATTATGAGGCCAGAAGTTTCGACGGTCTCCAGCAAACGATCGATACGCTTCGTGGTCTGGGTGTACGCGTGTTTGTCATCGGCCAGTCTCCACAGTTCATAACCGATGTTCGGAAAATCGCGTTCTTCGCAAAGCGCGAAAATCTTGATGATACATCGTGGCCAATGGCCATGGATTCCGACATCAACAACCGTGTGCGCGCATTTACCAAAGGCGCCACCTTCATCGATCCGCTGAATTTCCTCTGCAGCGCCGGACGCTGCTCCTACGCCGACGCAGGCCAGTTCCTCTATTTCGACTACGGCCATTTTTCTACCGTCGGGGCCACGCTGGCAATTTCGAAATACTGGCCGGCCTTTGCCTCAGACGATGCCGTTGCCACGACGGAATAACAGTCTGGCGGCTGGCAAGGCATGAGTGCACACGAGTGCACGCATAACGATTGCCCGAATGCCGGCTTGCGTGGTAACGAGGCTGCTGCGCGGGTATGATGTAATGGTAGCCTGTCAGCTTCCCAAGCTGAACGCGCGGGTTCGATTCCCGCTACCCGCTCCAGCTTACCCAGTCGGGCCGGCCGGCGCCGCACCTCACAGGATCACATCATCAGGTCTAGGTGAGCGGCCTATATCAGCTGAACAGAACATAACGTGATTCTAATAAGAGGCGGCAACAAAAGATGCCGATCCGCGTTGCGGTTGATCTGAAGGCCAGCCAGGGAGGAACCATAATGGCCGACGACAAGGGCAATAGAGGTTCTGGCGAGGGAAACCGCGTCGCGCGCGACCAAGACTATGAATTCCGCTATTTCGCTACCAAGTTCGGCCTCTCAATACCGCAGATCCGCGAGCTTTTTGGCAAGCACGGCAATGATCGCGAGACCCTGTATCGGGAGGCTCGGAAGCTCGGAAACGCCGTGACCACACAAGAACGGATCTCGAACGACGACCGAACGTTTCACAACCAGGGCCGCCCATGACCGGCAAGCGACATAGCCAAGAAGTCGGACCTTTTCTATCTGTGTCCGACAGGCCAAGTCGTAGATGCTCGGGACCTGCGGCATGTCAATTGGCACGAGCCGCTGGAACTCGATGCCTGATCTGCTCAAAAGGCACCGCGATGTTCGGCAAAGACCTCCTGGTTCACATGCTCGACCGCCGCGACACCCTGCCGCCAGACGAGATCGCGCTCATTGAGGCTCTTCCGGTTCGGCCGGTAACTTTCGGACCCGATGAGGAGATCGTCAGGGAGGGATCCCGCCCCACCGAAAGCTGCCTTGTCGCGAATGGGTTCGCAGTTCGAAACCAGGCTATTCGGGAAGGAAAGCGTCAAATAACGGCAATTCACGTGCCGGGAGACTTTGTCGATCTGCATAGTTTACTGCTAAAAGTGATGGATCACAGCGTGAGCGCGCTGGGTTCGTGCGATGTAGTTTTCATTCGACACAAAGACCTGCTTACAGCAATGGGTGGAAGTCCACATCTCACCCGGATGCTCTGGCTTTCGACGACTATCGACGCCTCGATCCAAAGGACCTGGATAACCTGCCTCGGGCGTCGCTCCGCCAAACAGCATCTCGCACATATAATTTGCGAGTTGTATGTCCGATTAGAGATAGTCGGATTGGCCTCTGACCAGAAGTTCGCTATTCCACTGACGCAAGCGGAAATGGGGGACGTGCTTGGTCTATCTGTAGTTCACGTGAATCGGACACTGCAGGAGCTTCGAGCGAAGGACCTGGTTATCTGGAAAGACCGCAGGATTGTTATCCTTGATTTCCAGCGATTGGCCTTACTGGCCGACTTTGATACGACTTACCTAAATCTCTTCCATGAGCCACGGTGACCGCCCTCGGCCAAGACGCGTCGGCGCACTGATGCGGCATCAAGATTTCTCGTCAAATAAACAATGTGAATGAGCCTCGCTCCGGATCGATTACGGCTGGCTTCAATTGGCACAGTTGACGTCAAAGAAGGATTGCACATGCGTGAGCTCGAAAATCTCATCGAACAGTATGTAAATAGTCGGAGGCGGCGCCATAGTTTCATATCGACGGGGCTCGCCGTAAAGGCGCTCAAACAGATCGTACCGGCATGTTCGGTCTCAGATTCCGACCTGGCGAACATGATTGCCAATCGTGCAATAGACTACAACCTTCCGGTGAGCTTTGACCTTAATGAGAGCTAGGCGTGGCGCGTCATTATGCAGTCCGACCATGAGCCTTCCGAGGCCTACGAAACGGTCAAGGAAGAGGCCGACCGGCAAGGCTCGGGTGGAGATGCAGGCACCCTAGCAGGCAAGGTCGGCAAAGTTGTGGAATCGACCGCAAACAGAACTGAGGAAGCCATTCGCGATCGTTTGCCGGGGTCGTCGGACGGGTCTTCAGCCACCTCGAAGCTCGCCACCGGCCTGAAGGCCAGGTCCATAGGACGTCATCCGGCATCGTCTCCGGCGCGCGCCCGGGCTTTGCGAGAGCAGGTGGCGGGCCAGTCCGCTTTGCTACGGGGCAAGCTCGTCGACGGCGCGGGCGGTCTCGTCCTTGAACTCGACCTTCGTGCCCGGCTGCACGATGGAGCCGAGATCTTCGACATCCCAGTTGGTCAATCGGATGCAGCCATGCGAGAAGGTTGTGCCGATCTTGCCAGGTTCGGGCGAGCCGTGGATGCCGTAGCTTTCGATGGAGAGATCGATCCACACCGATCCCACGGGATTGTTCGGCCCGGCAGCGATGGTGAAGGGACGCTTGGTCTTGACTCCCTTGAAGGCAAAATCCGGATCGTAGTGATAGGTCGGATTGCGCACCACGCGCTTGACCTGCGCCGTGCCGCTTGGCGCCGGCTTCTCATCGCTGCCGATCGAGGCGGGGTAGACTGCGAGCCATTTGCCGGAAGCATCGAGCACGCGCACCAGGCGAGCGCCCTTGTCGACCTCGATGCCGGCTACGCCGGCGGGAGGATCGCCGCGGCCAACATCAGGCACGATCAAGGTCTTGCCGGGCTTCCTGAAGCCGGCGCCCGGATTGAGCATCCTGAGCAACTTTTCGCTGACATGGAAGCGCTCCGCCAGCTTCTCCAACGCGTTGCGATAGGCGAGCCGCCGCAGACGGGCCATCCTCTCCATGCGAGCCGGAATAGGCCTGGTGAAGGGTCCGCGCAAATCCTTGCGCGTCACCTCATAGGTGACCAGCACCGGGTCGGCGGAGGTCGCCGTGAGCTTGCTCCAGGTCTCCGCAGTGAGCTTGCCATCGGATCGGAGTCCGTTCGCCTGCTGAAAGGCGCCGAGTGCCTTGGCAAAGTTCTCTGAAAGGCGACCGTCGATCAGCCCCGGCGAGAAGCGGGCGCGATCCAAAAGAATCTGCGCCTTGAGCACCGTCGGATCGACCTCCTTCGGTTCGCCAGCGGTGAATTGGGCCTGATTGACGGTCGCCAGGTCCAGCCTGGCCGAACGCGCCCCGCCGCATGCGACGGCAAGCAACGCGGCGAAGACGAGGAGAAGCCTGATCATCGATAGCCTCCCTGGATCCTGCACAGGACCCCGCTTCTATGACGCGGCACGGCCCTGTGTGGTTCCTTCGCTCGAGCGATATTCTGATTGAAGCGACATGGCCGAAGAGTGGATTGGCAGGATTGCTTGATTTAACGCCGTCAGCCCACTTCTCGCAAAATGAAGTCGTGCAGCATCTTGGCCGCCGGCGAAAGCACGCGATTTTTTACGGTGATCAGACTGTATGGCCTGACCTCGATGTCGAATTCGGTCTGGACGACGTCGATGGCGCCGGCCAGCCCCTCGGGGTTCTGGATGAACTTCGCCACCTGGATCGACACCGGCGCGATGGCGTCCGACTGCGCGACCATGACCAGGGTGAGCAGCAGCGAGCTGGTGTTGAGGATGCGGTCCGGCAGCGCGATGTTGCGGTTCAGGAAATTGCTCTCCATCGCCTGGCGCAGCGGCGAGCCGCCCGACTGGAAAACCCAGTCATAGGCGGCGGTCTCCTCCAGCCGCACCGCCTTGCCCTTGGCCAGCGGGTGGCCGCGGCGCACGATGAGGCAGGCTTTCTCGACGCCGATGACGCGGGCCTCGAACAGCCGCGGATTGAGGTCCTCGGGGATGCGCGCGATGATGAAATCGTGACGTGTGGCGATCAGTTCGCGCGCCAGCACATTGGAGGTCTCGACCTGCATGGTGATCTCGATACGCGGATAGATGCGCCGGATCTCGCGGATCGCCGGCACGGCGAGCTCGATTGCAGGGGCCGTCACCGCGCCCAGGAACACCGAGCCGCCCTTGCCCGCCTTGAGCTCGGATATCTCGCGGTCGACCTCGCGCATCTCGAGCAGGATCGAACGTGCGCGCCTCGCCAACGCCTTGCCATAGGGCGTCAGCGTGATGCCGCGCGGCAGCCTCTCGCACAGCTTGACGTCGAGCACCGCCTCCATCTCGGCGATCATGCGCGAGGCGGCGGGCTGGGAGATGTTCATGACCTGGGCTGCCGCGCTGACCCGGCCATGGTCGTCGAGGGCTGCGATCATGCGCATGTGGCGCAGACTGAGGCCGCTGCGCAGCAAGGTCTCACTCCTGCCGGGATTTTCCCCATAACCCTCTGAAAGTCCGCCAGAATCCCGTAGCGCCGCCATGATGTCGGTTTGCTCCTCGCTGGTGGCCGGCCGGCAATCCCGGCCCGATCTTTTGGCCATTTTCAGTATACCAGTTTGGGTATAGCAACTACCAAAGATCGCATTTGACAGTTATGGCAAAGCGCCACACCTTTGCGCGTTCTGAAACCTGACCGTCGCCAGCGAGAAAAATCGCATCGACCGGAACCAGAGTCTCAGGACCGATTGGGAGGATACCGGAGATCGATTTGGCGGCAGCGGCGCGTTTTGGCGCTCCTGCACGATCGCGCGGCCCACGAAACCCAGGGTGCGCGTCCATCAACCAGGGAGAGTTAATGTGAAGATCATCAAGACACTGGCCGCCGTCGCGGCCCTTAGCATCGCGGCCATGACGGTCCCGGCGCAGGCAGGCGAAGGCCTCATCGGCGTGCTGATGCCGACCAAGACCTCGCAGCGCTGGATCAACGACGGCGACGCCGTCAAGTCCCAGCTCGAGGCTCTGGGCTACACTGTCGACCTGCAATATGCGCAGGACGATATCCCCAATCAGCTCAGCCAGCTCGAAAACGAAATCACCAAGGGCCCAAAGGCGCTGATCATCGCTTCGATCGACGGCACCACCTTGTCGGACGCGCTGCAAAAGGCGGCTGACGCCGGCGTCGTCGTCGTCGCCTATGACCGGCTGATCAAGAAAACCCCGAATGTCGACTACTACACCACGTTCGACAATTTCGGCGTCGGCGTCATCCAGGCGAAATCGCTGCTCAAGGGCCTCGGCTATCCCGAGAACAAGGGTCCGTTCAACGTCGAACTGTTCGGCGGCTCGCCCGACGACAACAACGCCTTCTTCTTCTACGACGGCGCCATGTCCGTTCTGCAGCCGCTGATCGACGACAAGACCCTCGTCGTGAAGTCCGGCCAGATGGGCATGGACAAGGTCGGCACGCTCCGCTGGCTGGCAGCCACCGCCCAGGCCCGCATGGACAATCTGCTCTCCGCCCACTATTCGGATGGCAGCCGCGTCGATGGCGTGCTCTCGCCATATGACGGCCTGTCGCGCGGCATCATCGCCTCGCTGCGCGCCGTTGGTTACGGCACGGCCGATCAGCCATGGCCAATCGTCACCGGCCAGGATGCCGAAACCGCTTCGGTCAAGGCGATCATCGCCGGCGAGCAGTACTCGACCGTGTTCAAGGACACCCGCGAGCTCGCCAAGGCGACGGTCGAGCTCGTCGACAAGGTGCTCTCGGGCGGCAAGCCGGAAGGCCTCGACACCAAGACCTACAACAACGACGTCAAGGTCGTCCCCTCGATCCTGCTGACGCCGCATGATGTCGACAAGTCGAACTACCAGGCCCTGGTGGTCGATTCCGGCTACATCAAGGCCGAAGAGCTGAAGTAACCGCAGACGTAAAACCCGGGGTCCTGCGCAACGCAGGGCCCCGCTTCGTCAGTGAACGACCCCGGTATGTTTCCGGACCTCGCAGGAGTGGTATTGCCGATGGCCCAGACGATTTTGGAGATGCGTGACATCACCAAGACGTTTCCCGGCGTCAAGGCGCTTTCGAATGTCAACCTCAGCGTCGAAGAAGGCGAAATCCACGCCGTGGTCGGCGAGAACGGCGCCGGCAAGTCGACACTGATGAAGGTGCTGTCGGGCGTGTATCCAGCCGGCACCTATGACGGCGAAATCGTCTATCGCGGCGATGAGTGCCATTTCAAAGGCATCCACGACAGCGAGCGCCGCGGCATCGTCATCATCCACCAGGAACTCGCGCTGGTGCCGATGCTGTCGATCGCCGAAAACATTTTCCTCGGCAACGAACACGCCAGCTACGGCATCATCGACTGGAACGCCAACGAGACGCGCACCAGCGCTCTGCTCAAGAAGGTGGGCCTCAAGGAAGACCCCAAGACGCTGATTACCAATATCGGCGTCGGCAAGCAGCAACTGGTCGAGATCGCCAAGGCGCTCAGCAAGGAAGTGCAGTTGCTGATCCTCGACGAGCCGACGGCGAGCCTGTCCGAAAAAGACAGCCAGGCGCTGCTCGACCTGCTGCTCGAATTCAAGCGCCAGGGCATCACCTCGATCCTGATCTCGCACAAGCTCAACGAAATCAACCGGGTCGCCGACAAGGTCACGATCATCCGCGACGGGCGGACGATCGAGACGCTGGCCAAGAAGGACATCTCGGAAGACCGCATCATCACCTCGATGGTCGGCCGCTCTCTGGACGACCGCTATCCGTCGCGCGAGCCTGACATCGGTGAGGTCGTGCTCCAGGTGAAGAACTGGTCGGTCTATCATCCGATCCATGCCGAGCGGCAAGTGATCAAGGGTATCGATATCGACGTCCGCAAGGGCGAGGTGGTGGGTGTCGCCGGGCTGATGGGCGCCGGACGCACCGAATTCGCGATGAGCCTGTTCGGCCGCTCCTATGGCCGCCGCATCACCGGCGAGGTGCTGCTCAAGGGCAAGCCCATCGATGTCTCCTCTGTCAGCAAGGCAGTCGAACACGGCATTGCTTACGTCACCGAAGACCGCAAGACCTACGGTCTCAACCTGATCGATCATATCAAGCACAACATCACGCTGGCCAATCTTCCCGGCGTGTCGCGCCATAGCGTGATCGACGACATGCGCGAGCTCGCCGTCGCCAACGACTACAAGGCCAAGACCAACATCCGCTCGTCCAGCGTTTATCAGATGACCGGCAATCTATCGGGCGGCAATCAACAGAAGGTGGTGCTGTCGAAGTGGCTGTTCGCCAATCCGGAGGTGCTGATCCTCGACGAGCCGACGCGCGGCATCGACGTCGGCGCCAAGTATGAAATCTACACGATCATCGCGCGTCTCGCCTCGGAGGGTAAGGCGATCATCGTCATCTCGTCCGAGATGCCCGAACTGCTCGGCATCACCGACCGTATCTATGTCATGAACGAAGGACGCATCGTCGGCGAAATGGCGGCGAGCGATGCCAGCCAGGAAAAGATCATGCGCGCCATCGTTCGCGGAGAAGGAAAAGCATCATGAGCACCGAAAGCGGTCCCGTCCCGAAAAGCGGCGTCGCCGAAGATGTGCAGCAAGGGCCGCGCATTGCTGTCTCTGCGCTGGTCACCAACCTGCGCGAATACGGCCTGATCCTGGCGCTTATCGCCATCATGGTGTTCTTCCAGTACACGACGTCCGGAACGCTGTTCAAGCCGGTGAATTTGAGCAACCTGGTGCAGCAGAACAGCTTCATCATCGTGATGGCGCTGGGCATGCTGCTGGTGATCGTCTCCGGCCATATCGATCTCAGCGTCGGCTCCGTCGCCGGTTTCGTCGGCGCGCTGGCGGCGATGATGATGGTCATCTGGCCTCTCGGCCCTTTCAGCAATCCGCTGGTGGTGTCGATCATCTGCCTGATTGTCGGTGGTTTGATCGGCGCGGCACAGGGCTACTGGATTGCCTATCACCGAATACCGAGCTTCATCGTCACGCTGGCGGGGATGCTGATCTTCCGCGGCATCTGCCAGGCGCTGCTGGGTGGGGGGTCCTCCGTGGGGCCGCTTCCGGTCGGCTTCAAGGCGCTCAGTTCCGGCTTCATTCCCGACGTGATCGGCTCATTGACGCTGATACCGCCGGTCGTGAACGCCGCCGGCAAGACAATCGTCGGCAGCGGCCTGACGCTGCACATGACGACGATCGTGCTCGGCATCGTCGCCGTGGTCGCCTATGCTTATTTCGGGCTCAGGGCACGGCGCAGCCGCGAGCGGCACGGCTACCAAGCCGAGCCCTTCTCGCTGTTCGTCGTCAAGACCCTGGTGACCAGCGCCCTGGCGCTGTTTCTGGTCTACCAATTCGCCACCTACAGGGGCCTGCCAATCGTTCTCGTGGTGATGGGCGTGCTGATTGCGCTGTTCGTCTTCGTCACCAAACGCATGACGGTCGGCCGCCGTATCTACGCAATGGGCGGCAATGCCAAGGCGGCGCAGCTATCGGGTATCAAGACCGAGCGGCTGACCCTGATGGTGTTCATCAATATGGGCGTGCTCTCGGCGCTCGGCGGGCTGATTATTGCGGCGCGCCTGGGCCAGGCGGTGCCGGCGGCCGGCCTCGGCAGCGAGCTCGACGTCATCGCCGCCGTGTTCATCGGCGGCGCTTCGGCGATGGGCGGCGTCGGTCAGGTTGTTGGCGCGGTGGTCGGCGGTTTCATCATGGGCGTCATGAACAACGGCATGTCGATCATGGGCGTCAATGTCGATTGGCAGCAGGTGGTCAAAGGCCTGGTGCTGCTCGGCGCAGTCGTCTTCGACGTCTACAACAAGAACAAGGCTTGAGGGCGAGGGAACTCATGCATGTCGCCAAACGTGTGCACAGCGTGTTGGGACAACAGCATGCATGAAAACAAGGATTAAAGCGGGCCCGTTTTCAAACGCGGTGCGCTTTTAGGAGGCACGGGTCACATCGCGGCGCTGCCGGGCGGCGCAAGGAAGTCCCCCAGGGGACCGGGCCCGCGAGCAATCCGGACGAAGAATTTCACCCGTGGCGCGGACACCGTCCGAGCTGCGCCAGGAAAAGCTTGCCAGACCGGCAGGCCGGCCAAGGCAATTGAGAGAGGGTACGTCATGCTGATTTCCCAGATCCTCGACGAGGCGGAGACCATCCGCGTCGTCGCCCGCAACGGCGGCAAGACCAGAATCATCAACGGCGCCCGCAGCGTCTATTCGCTGGCAATGGAGGCCGCGCGCACCGGCACCGGGCTCGTCGCCCTCATCGAGCGCAAGGGTTTTGGTGAAGCGGTCGACCTCGATGCCGCCTACAAGAAGGGGCGGCTGCTGTCGCCGATCAACCATCCCGACCCGGCGCATCTCCACCTCACCGGCACCGGGCTGACACATCTCGGCTCCGCCGCGACCCGCGATTCCATGCACAAGAAGCTCAGCAGCGACGGCGAGGAGCAGCTCACCGATTCCATGAAGATGTTCCGCATGGGGCTGGAGGGCGGCAAGCCGGCCAAGGGCCAGACCGGCGTGCAGCCGGAATGGTTCTACAAGGGCAACGGCACCATGGCAGTGGCGCCCGGGGCGGCACTTCTGTCGCCCGCCTTCGCCGAGGATGCCGGCGAAGAGCCGGAAGTCGCCGGCATCTATATCATCGGCGACGACGGCGTCCCGTTCCGCGTCGGCTTCACGCTGTCAAACGAGTTTTCCGATCACGTCACCGAGCGCGTGAACTATCTTTTCCTCGCGCATTCCAAGCTGCGCAACGCTTCGTTCGGGCCGGAAATCCTGATCGGCGAGCTGCCGTCCGACGTCAGGGGTTCATCGCGCATCCTCCGCGACGGCCAGCTGCTGTGGGAAAAACCGTTCCTGTCGGGCGAGGCGAACATGTCGCACACCATCGCCAACCTCGAACATCACCACTTCAAATATTCGGCCTTCCGCCAGCCGGGCGACGTGCATGTGCACATGTTCGGCACCGCAACACTGTCCTTCGCCGACGGCGTCAGGACCGCGGCCGGCGATGTATTCGAAATCGAGGCCAAGGATTTCGGCCTGCCGCTGCGCAACCCGCTTGAAATCGAGCAGCCGATGAAGGTGGCGGTGAAGGCGCTTTGACGGCGTGATCTCCCCCCTTGAGGGGGAGATGTCGCCGAAGGCGACAGAGGGGGTCGTCTAGCGTAGAGCGCCAGCCCCCTGCGTCTGCGACAAAGAGAGCCGAGCCCGGCCGGACCGCCCCCCTCTGCCCTGCCGGGCATCTCCCCCTCAAGGGGGGAGATTGGCAGCTTCGACCTCTCAATAAATATCGAAGTCGAAATATTTGGCCTGAATCTTCTTGTAGGTGCCGTCGGCGACGATCGCGTCGATCGCGGCGTTGAGCTTTTCGCGCAGCGCATTGTCTTCCTGGTGCACGGCGATACCGGCTTCGGTCTCCGTGCCCTTGACGTCGCCGACCATCTTGCAGCAGTCGTCGCTCGACTTCTTCATCCAGTCCATCAGCACGAATTTGTCTGAAAGGACGGCATCGAGACGGCCGTTCATCAGGTCGGCGACCGCCTCCTCCTGGGTTGGATAGAGCTTCGCCTCGGCGCCGGCCTTGCCATAGACATCCTGGGCATAGTCGGCCTGGGTGGTCGAAGCCTGGGCGCCGACTGTCTTGCCGGCGAGTGCCGCCGGTTCGGTCGAGGCAATATCGCTGTCCTTCAAGGCCACCAGCGAAAGCGGCGTCGTATAGTATTTGTTGGTGAAGGAGACCTGCTTCTTGCGCTCCTCGGTAATGCTCATGGACGCGATGATGGCGTCGAATTTTTTGGCCTGGAGCGCCGGGATCATGCCGTCCCAGTCCTGCGTGACAAGTTCGCATTCGACCTTCATCTGAGCGCAAAGCGCATTGGTGATGTCGATGTCGAAGCCGACGAGCTTGCCATCCGCGGTGATGGTGTTGAACGGCGGATAGGCGCCTTCAGTGGCGATCTTCAACTTTTCCTGTGCTTGCGCCGACAGCGACCCGACTGACATCGCCAGCATGACGGCTGTTGCTGCCGATGCGATCCATCTTGAAATCTGCATTTTTTGTTCCCCTTGTTCCAACCGTGTTGACGGCTAAGACAGCCAAGCACGACCCGTAAGGTCAGGCAAGCATGGTCTGATCATAGCGGGCGATCAGCGCGCGGCGCGAAAATGCTTCGACAGTTTCAGGCCCTGTGCCTGATAGTTCGAGCCGAGATCCGTGCCGTAGAGCGCCTGCGGCCGCTTCAGCATGTGCTCGTAGACCAGCCGTCCGACGATCTGGCCGTGATCGAGGATGAACGGCACTTCGTGGCTGCGCACTTCGAGCACGGCCCGGCTGCCGGTGCCGCCCGAGGCCGAATGGCCGAAACCCGGATCGAAGAAACCGGCATAGTGGACGCGGAATTCGCCGACCAGCGGATCGAAGGGCGTCATCTCGGCGGCATAGAGCGGCGGCACATGCACCGCTTCCTGGCTGACCAGGATATAAAATTCGTCCGGATCGAGCACCAGTTCGCCGGCACCGCTCTTGTAGAGCGGCTCCCAGAAATCGACGACATCCTGCGCGGCGCGCTTATCGACATCGACCAGGCCGGTGTGGTGCTTGCCGCGGTAGCCGACCAGTCCGTCCTTGTCGCCGTCGAGGTCGATCGACAGTGCGATGCCGCCGCCGGAAATGTTCGGCGGCTCGGTGGCGACGAGCGTCTCGGCACGGTGCAATTCGTGCAGCTCGCTTTCCGACAAAAGCGCATTGCCGGTGCGGAACCGGATCTGCGACAGCCGCGAGCCGGCGCGGACGACGATCGGAAAGGTGCGCGGGCTGACTTCGAGATAGAGCGGGCCGTTGTAGCCGGCAGCGATCTTGTCGAACTCGTGGCCGCGATCGGTCATCACGCGGGTGAAGATGTCGAGCCGCCCGGTCGAGCTTTTTGGGTTGGCCGAGGCGGAAATGTTTGCCGGAAGCGCCAGGCTCTCGAGCAGCGGCACGATATAGACGCAGCCCGTCTCCAGCACCGCACCATCGGCGAGATTGATTTCGTGCAGCTTCAGGCGGTCGAGTTTTTCAGCAACCCTGTGGTTGGGGCCGGGCAGGAAGGAGGCGCGCACCCGCCAGGCCTTGTCGCCAAGCCTGAGGTCCAGGCTGGCCGGCTGGACCTGGTCGGCGTCGAGCGCGCGCGGTGACTTCAGCGCGCCCGACTGGTACAGCGCGGAAATATCCTGATCCGGAAGAATGCCTGTCTGCCGCAAAGTCTGGCTCCGCTCGAAGGCCGGGCGTGGTCTCGTCTTGTCGCAGGTTCTTGCCGTGGAACCCGCTGGTACAAACCTCTTAATCATGCCGGCAATTGACGCAAGCGCGGTGCAGGTCTAAAGGATCGTTATCCCGTGGTGATTTGGCCGGTCGGCTTGCAGCCACGTTAAACAAGTCGCTAAAGGACCGTCGGGCCGAAAGGCTGTACGACCGGTTGCGACTTTCGCGGCCGGTTTTTTTTGTGTTTGGACCATTTTTTGTTTGGAACAAGGTGATGACGAGCAAAACGCGCAACTGGAAGCCTCAGACCGCCCTCGTGCATGCAGGAACGCTGCGTTCCGGCTTCGGCGAAACCTCCGAGGCGATGTATCTCACGCAAGGCTATGTCTACGATACGGCGCAGGCGGCAGAAGCCCGCTTCAAGGGCGAGGAACCGGGCTTCATCTATTCGCGCTATGCCAATCCGACGGTCGACATGTTCGAGAAGCGCATGTGTGCGCTGGAAGGTGCCGAAGATGCCCGCGCCACCGCATCCGGCATGGCGGCGGTGACGGCGGCGTTGCTGTGCAGTGCCCGGGCGGGCGACCATATCGTGGCGGCGCGCGCGCTGTTCGGCTCCTGCCGCTGGGTGGTCGAGACGCTGGCGCCGAAATACGGCATCGAGGCGACGCTGGTCGACGGCACCGAAATCGCCAATTGGAAAAAGGCGGTCAGGCCCAACACCAAGTTGTTCTTCCTTGAAAGCCCGACCAATCCAACGCTGGAGGTCGTCGACATCGCAGCCGTAGCCTCGCTTGCCGATTCGATCGGCGCGCGGCTGATCGTCGACAACGTCTTTGCCACGCCCTTGCAGCAGAAGCCGTTGCAACTCGGCGCCCATATCGTCGTCTATTCGGCGACCAAGCACATCGACGGCCAGGGACGCTGCCTCGGCGGCATCATCCTGTCGGACAAGAAGTGGATCGACGAGAATTTGCACGACTACTTCCGCCACACCGGTCCCAGCCTCTCGCCCTTCAATGCCTGGACGCTGCTGAAGGGGCTGGAGACGCTGCCACTACGCGTTCGCCAGCAGACAGAAAGTGCCGGCCGGATCGCTGACTTCCTCGCCGAGCGATCGGAAATTGTCCGCGTCATCTATCCCGGCCGCGCCGATCACCCGCAGGCGGCGATCGTCAAGAAGCAGATGTCGGGCGGCTCGACGCTGATCTGCCTCGACGTCAAGGGGGGCAAGCAGGCGGCCTTCGCCTTCCAGAACGCGCTCGATGTCGTGCTGATCTCCAACAATCTCGGTGACGCCAAGAGCCTGATCACCCATCCGGCGACGACGACACACAAGAATCTGAGCGACGAGGCGCGGGCCGAACTTGGCATCGGGCCAGGCACGCTCAGGCTATCCGTCGGACTGGAGGACACTGACGACCTGCTCGAAGACATCGAGCAGGCCTTGAAAGCCGCCAGGTAGGGATACGCGCCGAACTGCTGCGCTCTAATCTGCAAAGCAGGCGCGGTCAGGCGCCCGACGGCGTCTCTTCCAATTCCGCAACGGCGCTGGTTTGGATGGTCATCGTGTTGCCGCGCCAGTCGACGGCACCGCTGAGCCAGCCGCGCACCCAGATGGCGGGAAGCATCACGTCCCGCGCAACCATCGCCGGGATCATGCGCAGCGACAGGTGCCAGCCCTTGGCCGAGGCGAGAGCGCATTCCGGCAGATAGGCGACTATCAGCACGGCGATGGCGGTAGCCGGCAGGCTGAAACCGGCGCCTGCTGCCGCAACCAGCGCAAGCACCAGCGGCGGCGCCGCTCCGATCAGGATCTCGGGCGCGAAGAACAGTGGGAATGTGACGCGACGGAGGCGTGCCCAGCGGGCCTGGCGCGACCAGATTTCGCCAAATGTGCGCAAGCCGAGCGGCTGTTCGAAGGGCGCGGCAACGAGATTGACGCGCAGTCCGAGCCCGTTGACCAGCTTGGTCGCAGCGGCATCCTCGGCAATCTCGGCGGCAAGCGCACGGATGCCGCCATTGGCGTCGAGCAATGGCTTGTTCCACAGCATGCTCTTGCCCTGGGCGAAACCGAGGCCGAGCGCCTCGCCGGTATATTGCCAGCGGGCCTGCAGCGTGTTGAGGAAAGCGCATTCGACCTCCGCCCAGAACCCGTCCGGCCGCGAGCCGATCGGCGTCGAGCAGACGAGGCCGGTGTCCTGCCGCCATGCCGTCATCAGATGCTGGACATAGTCCCTCGGCATCAGGACGTTGGAATCGGCAAGGATGACCCAGTGGTGGCGCGCGGCCTCCCAAGCCTTCACGCAATTGTTGAGTTTCGGATTGCCGCTGATGCGGTCGTCGCCGACCAGCAGCCGGGCCGGCACGGCCGGAAAGCGGGCGATCGCATCGGTGATCGGCCCGACCACCGGGTCGTCGGTATGGGCGACGCAGAAGATGAGCTCATAGTGCGGCCAGTCGAGAGAGAAGGCGCGCTCGAGCGTCTCCTCGGTAAACGGCTCGACGCCGCGCGACGGCACGACGATCGACACCGGCGGCGCCTTGGCGGCTGGCGGCGTGATCCTGCCAGGCCGCTTCAGCTTCAACGAAGCGAGCAGGATGCTGGCGAGATTGACAACAAGCAGAACTATGGAAAGCAAGGCGGCTGTGACTGTCAATTCCATCAAAATCTGGTCGCTCCAGAAAAAATCGGCCGCATGAAGCCGTTTTCAACAGTTCGACAGAATGCTGAGTCGCCCGGCCCTGCACACCATCCCCGGCCCTGCACACCATCATTGTCACGTGTCACTTAAATGACATTGTTGTTCGGCACCTGCGCTTAACAAATTCGGGCAACGATGGCAGACACCGAGGGGACGCACCCCGTTGACCGAACTGCGGAGAGCGTCGAATGTTCCGTCTGCATAGTGTGGAGTGATTTATGTACAGCGCCGTCACGCGCGACATCGAAGTGCAGGTCAGGCCGTTCTATCTGGAAGATCGCTCCGACCCTTCGGAGAACCGCTATGTCTGGGGCTACCAGGTGACCATCGACAACCAGTCGGATGAATTCGTGCAGCTTCTGTCGCGCTACTGGCAGATCACCGACGGCACCGGCCGGGTCGAGGAGGTGCGCGGCGCCGGCGTTGTCGGCGACCAGCCTGAACTCAATCCCGGCGATAGTTATCAGTATACGTCTGGCTGCCCACTCTCGACGCCATCCGGCATCATGGTCGGCCACTACACGATGCGCAACAAGCGGGGCGAAACGTTCGACGTCGCCATCCCCGCCTTTTCGCTCGACCTGCCGGGCACGCGGCGGACGGTGAACTGAGGGAGATAGATGGCCGGAAGGTCGTGCTGCCCCTCATCCGCCTGCCGGCACCTTCTCCCCGTTTAGTGAACGGGGAGAAGGGAACCATCTATCAACTGGACAACCTGTCGCAACGCTGGCGCCCCCTCTCCCCGTTCTTCACGGGGAGAGGGTAAGGGTGAACGGCAGCGCCAAGGCTTCGTTGGTGATTTCAATTCTATTGAGCCGCAGCAAATTCCGCCGGGTCGAAGTCGTATTGCTTCGAGCAGAATTCGCAGGCGACGTGAATGCCGCCATCCTCGGTGCTGTCCCTGATCTCGTCGGCGGAGAAGCCTTCGAGAATGCCGCGGATCTTCTCCCTGGAGCATGAGCACTGGTCGGCTACCGGCACGCCGCCGAAGACGCGCACGCCGTGCTCGTGGAACAGCCGGTAAAGCAACCGCTCGGCGCCGATCGTCGGGTCGATCAGTTCCGTCGGCTCGATGGTGCCAAGCAACGCGAGCAGTTCCTGCCAAGAATTGTCGGCCGGATCATGGATCTCCTCGCGCGGATCGCCGTCGCCACCCGGAAGGTCGGGCACGCGCATGCGTTCAGGCGATTGCGGCAGGAACTGCGCCAGGATGCCACCGGCGCGCCATTGCTCGCGGGCACCGCCGATGCCGGGCGTCAACAGCTTGGCCACCGAAAGCCTGAGATCGGTCGGGATCTGCTCCGACTGCCGGAAATAGGTGCGCGCGGCCTCCTCGAGCGTCTCGCCGTCGAGCTGGACGATGCCCTGATAGCGCTGCGTGTGGGCGCCCTGGTCGATAGTCAGCGCCAGCACACCGCTGCCGAGCAGCGTCCGCTGCGAGGTCTCGCCGGCAGAAATCAGTGCCTCCAGCCGGTCGGCGTCGAAGCGGGCATAGGCGCGCAGCGCATGCGGCGTGGAAAAATCCGCCACCAGCATGTCGACCGGCCCGTCGGTGCGGGTCTGCAGGATGAACTTGCCTTCGAACTTGAGCGAGGTGCCGAGCAGCACCGTCAGCACGCAGGCTTCCGCCAGCAGGCGGGCGACCGGCTCGGGATAGTCATGACGGCTGAGGATCGCGTCGAGCATCGGCCCGAGCTGGACGGTGCGGCCGCGCACGTCGAGCGGGCCGACCTCGAAGGGCACGACATGATCGTCGCCGGCGTAGCCGAATTCGCCGAGTTTGGGTTGATGTTCAGCCAATTGACGGGTTTCCAACATGACAAAGCTCCGGGGCGCGGCGATGCCGCCCTCCGGGGCGCATGCGTCGAAACGCGCTCGATTTGCGTGATGCGCCTGAGATAGGCATCACGCACTGCCGGATCAAGGCGGCCGGGATCAAGGCGGTCCGGATCAAGGCGGCCGGGATCACAGCGGCCCGGATCAAGCGCCGAGGCACCAGGCCAAAACCGCCTTCTGGGCGTGGAGCCGGTTCTCGGCCTCGTCGAACACCACCGAATGCGGGCCGTCGATGACTTCGTCGGTGACCTCCTCGCCGCGATGCGCCGGCAGGCAGTGCATGAACAACGCGTCGGGCTTTGCCTTCGCCATCAGTGCCGCATTGACCTGATAGGGTGAGAAGACATTGTGGCCGCGAGCACGGTGCTCCTGGCCCATCGACACCCAGCAATCGGTAACGACACAGTCGGCCTCGTTGACGGCCTCCTCGGGCGAGCGGGTGAAGTTCAACTTGCCGCCATGCGCCCTCGACCAGTCGACATGCTTCTGCGCCGGCTCGCTGCCTTCCGGCACGGCGACGTTGAGGTTGAAGCGGAACCGCGCCGAGGCCTCCAGCAGTGAATGCAGCACGTTGTTGCCGTCGCCGGTCCAGGCGATGGTCTTGCCGGCGACCGGGCCGCGATGCTCCTCGAAGGTCATGATGTCGGCCATCAGCTGGCAGGGATGGGTATCGTCGGTCAACCCGTTGATGACGGGGACGGTGGCGTTCTCGGTCAGCTCCAGCAGCCGGTCATGCGACGTGGTGCGGATCATGATCGCATCGACATAGCGCGACAGCACCTTGGCCGTGTCGGCGATGGTTTCGGAGCGGCCGAGCTGCATCTCGGCGCCGGTCAGCATGATGGTCTCGCCGCCGAGCTGGCGCATGCCGACGTCGAAGGACACGCGCGTGCGCGTCGACGGCTTGTCGAAGATCATCGCCAGCACCTTGCCTTCAAGCGGTTTTGTCCGCTCGCCAGCCTTGAGCCTTGCCTTTCGCACGACGGCATCGTCCAGCATAAGGCGCAGATCGCCCTCGGAAACGGCGGAAAGATCGGTGAAATGGCGAAGGCTCATGTGGGTCTTCCGACTGTTATTTCGCCGCAGCCGCGGCGATGGCGTCCGACAGGCCCCGGGCGCCGGCGCGGATGCGGTCGAGCGCCGCATGGATCTCGGCGTCGGTGACGGTGAGCGGCGGCAGCAGGCGAAGAACGTTGTCGCCGGCCGGAACCGCCAGCAGATGCTGGTCGCGCAACGCCATGTTCACCTTGGTGTTGGGCGCGGCGCATTTCAGGCCGAGCATCAGGCCGCTGCCTCTGATGTCTTCGATGACATCGGGAAATTCGTCGGCGACACCCGCCAGCCCCTGCTTCAGCAGCAACGCCTTGCGCTGCACATCCTCCAGAAAGCCGTCTTCCAGCACGACGTCGAGCACGGCGTTGCCGACCGCCATCGCCAGCGGATTGCCGCCGAAAGTGGTGCCGTGCACGCCGGCGGTCATGCCGACGGCGGCCTCGTCGGTGGCGAGGCAGGCGCCCACCGGGAAGCCGCCGCCGATGCCCTTGGCGACAGCCATGATGTCGGGCGTGACGCCAGCCCATTCATGCGCGAACAGTTTTCCGGTGCGGCCGATGCCGCACTGGACCTCGTCGAAGATCAGCAGCAGATCATGCTGTTCGCAGAGTTGCCTCAGCCGCTTCAGCGACTGCGTCGGCACTGGGCGGATACCGCCCTCGCCCTGCACCGGCTCGATCAGGATCGCGGCGGTCTCTGATGTGATCGCCTTTTCGACGGCGTCGATGTCGTCGAAGCCGACCTGGTCGAAACCTTCGACCTTGGGGCCGAAACCTTCCAGGTATTTGTACTGGCCGCCGGCGGCGATGGTCGCCAGCGTGCGGCCATGAAAGGCGCCTTCGAAGGTGATGATGCGAAAGCGCTCGGGATGGCCCTTGACGAAATGGTAGCGCCGCGCCGTCTTGATGGCGCATTCCAGCGCCTCGGCGCCGGAATTGGTGAAGAACACCTTGTCGGCGAAGGTGGCGTCGGCCAGCCGCTCGCCCAGACGGCTCTGCCCCGGAATCTCGTAGAGGTTGGAGACATGCCAGAGCTTGGCCGCCTGCTCGGTGAGTGCCGAGACCAGATGTGGATGGCTGTGGCCCAGCGAATTCACGGCAACGCCGCCGCCAAAATCGAGATATCGCTCGCCCTTGTCGGTGACCAGCCAAGTGCCTTCCCCATGGTCGAAGGCCAGGGGTGCGCGGGTAAAGGTCTCGAAAAGCGCCGAACCGCTCATTATATGCGTCTCCGGAACCGGAAAATCAAAAAGCCGCCAAAGCGGCGGCCTTTGCGGCTTATCGTGTTTTTCGGCCTTGAAGTCAACGAAAACGTCGCGCAAGGACACGCGGCAAGCCTTCCAGCGAGACGCCGGCTCATCAGCGACCGGGCAAGTTGGGGAAAACCGAAAAAACCGATTCGTGTTGGCCCTCGGACTCTTGTCACCGAGTCAGCGCATAAGGTAATTGTAGGTCGAGAAATAACTAGATTTCGTGCGGCGGACCTAATCACCCGATATATGTGGTGTCTGCCCGGCGGAAGCCGGATCGTGGAAGGATTCCGATCGCCGCACATTTCAGCAGGAGCGCGGTCTCATGAATTGGACTGACGAGCGGGTCGAACTTCTTAGAAAATTGTGGTCGGAGGGGCTGAGCGCCAGCCAGATCGCCGCACAGCTTGGGGGTGTCAGCCGCAATGCTGTCATCGGCAAGGTGCATCGGCTGAAACTGTCGGGCCGCGGACGCGCCACTGCCACGCCGGCACGCCAGAAGAAGAGCGTGCAGGGATCGACCGTGCAGAAATCGGTGTCGCGGGCGGCGAGCACTGCGCGGCATATCACCACGTCGATCGGCGCGACCGCGCTGCAGGCGCAATTCGACGCCGTACCGGTGACGCGTCATTATGTCCGTCCGGTCGAGAATGTTGTCGTGCCGATCTCGCGGCATCTGCAGCTCGTCGAATTGACCGAGCGGACATGCAAATGGCCGAATGGCGATCCGCTTTCGGAGGAGTTCCATTTCTGCGGCAACGACGCGGCCGAAACCGGACCCTATTGCAAGTATCACGCCCGCGTTGCGTTTCAGCCCGCTTCGGAGCGGCGGCGGAGCAGATAAGGGAATAAGGGAGTAGGGCAGTATGGGAGTAGGTAAAGATCAGGCTTAGTGAGTGCGACCTTGGCAAGGCAACGCACTACATACTCCCTTACTGCCCTACTCCCTTACTCCCTTCTCTTTCACAGCCAGCCGCTCTTGCGGAAGCGCCAGTAGAGAACCGAGCAGACCAAAATAATCGCTCCCAGAACGACCGGGTAGCCATATTCCATCCTAAGTTCCGGCATGTCGTTGAAGTTCATGCCGTAGATGCCTGCGAGCGCCGTCGGCACCGCCAGGATTGCAGCCCATGAGGCGAGCTTCTTGGTGATCGCCGTTTCCTGGCTCTGGCCAACCAGGAGGCTCGCCTCGAAGGCAAATGCGAGCACCTCCCGCAAGCTGTCGATCTTCTCCTGGACGGTGCGGATGTGGTCGGTGACGTCGCGGAACAGCGGGTGCATGGCCGCATGGATCTGCGGCAGGTCGGCGCTGGTCAACCGGCGGCAGACTTCCACCAGTGGCAGCGCGGCGTTGCGCAGGCGCAAGAGATCGCGGCGCAGCATGTAGAGCCGCTCTATGTCGGAGCCGGCCATCGGCTTCAGCAGAACCCTGTCCTCGATCGCCTCGACCTCGTCCTCGATCTGCTCAAGCACCGGCATGTAGTTGTCGACGATGAAATCGAGAATGGCATAGAGGACGAAATCCTCGCCTTTGGCTAGCGAATGCGGGCAGCTTTCCCAATGCTGGCGAACGGCGGCATAAGAAGTCGACGGACCGTGCCTGACGCTGACGATGTAGCCGGCGCCGACGAACAGATGCGTCTCGCCGAAGGTGACGCGCCTGTCGATCAGTTGAGCCGTGCGGGCAACGATGAACAACGCATCGCCATATTGCTCGATCTTCGGCCGCTGATGCGGATGCTCGGCGTCCTCGATCGCCAGATCGTGCAGGTGGAATTGCGCCTGGACACGAAGCAAGAGGTCGCGGTCCGGTTCCAGCAGGCCGATCCAGACGACATGACCTGGCTTCTTGGCCCATTCGCCGGCTTCCTCGATCGGAATGTCGGCGACACGCCGGCCGGCGGTATAGACGCTGGAAGCGACGATGGCCGATGTCGGCGGGACCGGCGTCAGGTTCCGAACGGTTTCCATCGCTACCTCCTGGAGGCATGGCCTCGGGTCAGGATCAGGAACGTTCGGTAAAGCTTACCCTAAATCAGCAATGGGTTCGAGAGGCAGCCGTTCACTTCGCCGGTAGCGTTGCGGGAAGCACAATCTTGTCTGTCTTGTCGCCCTTCGGCCGCTCGGCCGGCATCTGGTCGCCGGTGACGATGTAGTAGATCGTCTCGGCGATATTGGTGGCGTGGTCGCCGATCCGCTCGATGTTCTTGGCGCAGAACAGCAGGTGCGTGCAGGGCGTGATGTTGCGCGGATCTTCCATCATGTAGGTCAGCAACTCGCGAAACAGCGAGGTGTACACGGCGTCGATCTGATCGTCGCGGTCACGCACGAAGCCGATCTTTTCCACCGAGCGCGACGCATAGACGTCGAGCACTTCCTTGAGCTGCGTCAACGCCAGGTCGGCTAAGGCCGCGATGCCGCGGAACAGGCTGGTCGGCTGGCGCCCTTCTATGACGGCAACCACGCGCTTGGCGACATTCTTGCCGAGGTCGCCGACCCGCTCGAGATCCGCCGAGATGCGGATCGCGCCGACGATCTCGCGCAAATCCGTCGCCATCGGCTGGCGCTTGGCGATGATGATGATCGCCTTGTCGTCGATCTCGCGCTGCCCCTGGTCCAGAACGGCATCGTCGCGGATGACCTTCTGGGCAAGGCCAGGGTCGGCGTTGACCAGGGCCGCAATCGCCTGTTCGACCATGCGTTCGGCATGCCCGCCCATCGCGGCAATGCGCTTCGACAGATATTTCAGCTCCTCGTCATAGGCGCTGACGATGTGCACGGACTGCATGGAGATGCCTTCCAGGGTCTTCTGGTCCGAGTCGTTCCTCGAATCCCCGCTGATACGCTAGCCGGATGACAGAAAAAAGAAACCGTTAGAGCGACGTGCGTCCACTAGGCCACAGAGTAGGCTCTAAAGTCCTGTATCCACGCATCCGGTGGCCCTAAAGTCTTCCGGTACTCGGACCGGCGCGTGCTTAGATAGCGAGGTGTCAGTGCACCGGCAAATGCACCGTGAAAGCTGCGCCGTTGCCGACCTCTGACTTGATCGACAGCCTGGCGTTGTGGCGCGTCAGGATATGCTTGACGATGGACAGGCCAAGGCCGGTGCCCTTCTGGGTCCGGCTGTTTTCGACATCGACGCGGTAGAAACGTTCGGTGATGCGCGGGATGTGCTCCTCGGGAATGCCGGGGCCAAAGTCCCGGATGGCGACGTCGATGCCGGGTTCGGGACCGTCATCGCTGTGGGCAATCGTCACCACGACACGTCCACCCGACTGTCCATATTTGCAGGCGTTTTCCAGCAGATTTTCGAAAACCTGGAAAAGTTCATCGCGATCCCCCGGCACATTGAGTGGTCCTTTCGCGAAATCCCGCTCGATGGCAACGCCGTTTTCCCGCGCAAGCGGACCCAGCGAATCGATGACGCTGTCGAGGGTCTGGCGGAGATCGACCTCGGTTCCCGGCTTCAGATAGGGTTTCATCTCCAGCCGCGAAAGCGACAGCAGGTCGTCGATCAGGCGCGCCATGCGGCCGGTCTGGTTGTGCATGATCTGCAGGAACTGCTCGCGCGCCGCCGGGTCATTGCGGGCCGGGCCGCGCAGCGTCTCGATGAAACCGGAGATCGAGGCGAGCGGAGTTCGCAGCTCATGGCTGGCATTGGCGATGAAGTCGGCCCGCATCCGGTCGATCCGGCGCGCCTCGCTCTGGTCCTTGAAGACCAGCACATAGAGGTCGGTGCCGTGGCCGACCGAAGATGCACTCACGCGATAGGCCCGTTCGACCGGCAGCTTTTCGGTATATTCGACGACGTCCGAAGCGGCGGCGCCCGACAGGATACTGTCCAGCAAGGCCTGCATCTCGGGCGCGCGGAATTTCAGCGACAGCGACATGCCCGGTGCGATGCCGCCGAAGGCGGCGAAGGCGGCGGCGTTGGCATGGACAATCGTCGCGGTGCGATCGAAGATGATCAGCGGATCGGCAACGGCAGCCGCCAGATATTCTCCCGACAGCTGTTGTAGCCCGCCTGCCTCGATCGCCGCGGCATCCTCCGCGGATTGGCGCGCTACGCCGGCCGGCAGCATCGCGGCGGCGAGCAGCAGCACAGCACATGCCAGCAGCACCACATAGAAGGACATGTTTGCGAAACCATAGACCGTCAAGACCGCGACGATGCCGGCCGCAAGCAGCCAGCGGCTGTTCCACAACCGGGTGGCGACGGCTTGCGCCGTGGTTCGCTGTTCTGCGCCGCCCATATCAGCCATTGTCAGCTACTGTCAGCCATTCGCGCCACTGTGCCTCCGTCCCCACCCCCGGCCGGCCGGTTGGAAACTTCCCGCTGACCGGCGCTATCACTAAATCTGCTGCATCGTTCCTTTCGAAAATCGATTCCGATTTTCGGGCCGATGCAGTAAGGCTCCCAATAGCATGAGTCCAGAAGCTGGAAAGGTTCGTCTCGATGAAAAACCCTAGGGAAAATGCCGCCGCGCCTGTTCCAGGTCCGCAAAAGATCCGGATCAACGGCAAGGAGTTCGAGTTCGACATCGAGGATCCCAAGCTTCCTGACTGGATCGAGGACAACAAGCTGACCGCCGGCGGCTACCCCTACGACAAGAAAATGAAAAGCGACGAGTATGACGAGACGCTCGAGCGGCTGCAGATCGAGTTGGTCAAGGCGCAGGCATGGCTGCAATCGACGGGCAAGCGGGTGATGTCGCTGTTCGAAGGACGCGATGCCGCCGGCAAGGGCGGCACGATCTTCGCGCTGCGCCAGTACATGAACCCCAGGACAGCGCGCAACGTGGCGCTGACCAAGCCTAGCCCAACCGAAATCGGGCAATGGTATTTCCAGCGCTATGTCGCGCACTTTCCGACATCCGGCGAGTTCGTCACCTTCGACCGCTCCTGGTACAATCGCGCCGGCGTTGAGCCGGTCATGGGCTTCTGCACGCCGGAGCAGCATCAGAAATTCCTGGACGAGACGCCGTATTTTGAACGGATGATCTGCAACGAGGGCATCCATTTCTTCAAATTCTGGCTGAACATCGGTCGGGAAACACAGCTTGAGCGGTTTCACGATCGCCGCTGGAGTCCTTTGAAGAACTGGAAATTCTCGCCGATCGATATTGCCGGCATCGCCAAATGGGACGATTACACCAAGGCGCGCGATCTCATGTTCGAACGCACCCATAAGGAATTCGCGCCCTGGATCATCATCCAGGCCAACGACAAGCGGCGCGCGCGACTTGCCATCATCCGGCGCATCCTGTTGTCGCTTCCCTATGACGGCCGCGATCTCGACGCCATCGGCAAGGAAGACAAGAAGATCATCGGGGAAGCGCCTTCGTTCCTGGGAAGACAGGCCTGAAGCGCTGCCGCGCGCCCCCAAGGACGCGCGGCACGATTCCGGATATTCCTGTCATTCTGCCGAATGACGTCTCATGCCGCCAGCCGGGCAATCCGCTGCAGCCGCCGCAGTGTGGTATCGTCCTGCAAAGCCTGCTGAAATAGCGAAATCTCCTGGTCGATGCGATCGCAGAGTGCGCCTGTGTCGCCCTTGAGCAGGTCGCGCGTCTGCAGCAGTGCGGCAACCGGCTTCTTGGCGAGTTGCCTGGCTCTGCCAAGTGCGGCTTCCTCGACGTCGCCGACCACGATCTCCGTGACCAGGCCCAGCATCCTGGCGTCCGCGGCACTGAGCGTGTCGCCCAGGCAGAAGAAGCGGAAAGCGCCGGCATAACCGAGTTTCTGCGGCGCCAGGATGCTGGTCGCCGCGTCCGGCACGAGGCCGAAATCGACGAACGGCACCCGGAACGTGCTTTCGTCAGATGCGATCACCATGTCGCAGTGGAACAGGATGGTGCAGCCGACACCGACGGCGTCGCCGTCGACACAGGCAAGGACCGGTTTGGGGAACGTCGCCAACGTGCGGAACATGTCGGTGACGGCAGCGATCAACCGTTGATGCTTGGTGGCGTCGAGGAACTCGGAGAAATCGCCGCCGAGGCAGAAGCAGCCGGCGAGGCCGCGCAGCACCACGACGCGCACATCATCGTCGATTGCAGCTTCGTGGAAGATCCTGGCCAGGCTTTCATAGGCTCGCCCGTCCAGCACCGGCCGGCCGTCATCCGACGACACCGTGACGATCAACGAATGATTGCGGAACTCTGTTTGCGGGTGGATGTTCATGGCTGTCTCCAATTCTCACGAGGCCTGCCTCATTCCGAGCCTGTCGGGATATCCCCTGGCCAGAACCGGCGCGAAATGACTGCGACGCGACCGCACCACCTCAAGCGTGTGCTCGTTGAAGGTGAGCAGTGTGGCGACGACCTGCTGGTTGCCATAGGTGCGCTGGTAGCCAAGCGGTTTCGCCAAGAAGTGCAACTGCAGCGCCCGCAGGACCCACATCGGTTCGAACTCGATGATCACCTGGTTGACATTCCGCTTCAGCCCCCACTCGACGAAGCCGGCAATGAGCTCGGTGCCGACCGTCGAGACGCCGCGCTTGCCGTCACGAAAGCCCGGCGCGACCGCATAGCGGGTCAGTTCCCACACGTTCGGCCCGGATGGCGGCGTGCCTTCAAAGAGGTCCGCCAGCACCTCGGTCAGAAGATGCGCACGCGTTGTCGGCAACATCCGCTGATAACCGGCGAGCTCGCCATTGCGGATGACGAGCTGATGCACCGCCTCGTCATGGTCGAACTGATCGATCTCAAGGCCGTCGGGGCGCTGCAGATCGGTCCACCCCATCTCCTCGACGAAAATCTTGTAGCGTAAGCGATGAACGGCCTCCCAAAGGTCGGGACGTTCCATAAGTTCCTGTGTTGTAAGGGAAAAAAGCATCTGCCGTCTCCTAGGTTCAATAGGAAGATACGGCCGGGCTGTCCCGAGGAAATTACGCGATCACGTAGGCAAGAATTTCTAGGCCGGCACGGCCGAGCTAGCTAATATAGCCGCGCCTTATCGCTTCCGCGACCGCCTGCACCCGGTTGACGGCACCGAGTTTGCTTTTGGCGTTAAGAAGGTGTTTCTCTGATGTGTGTTCCGAAATGCCGAGAATCTGTGAAATCTCCCATTCGGACTTGCCGACGGCGGCCCATTGCATGCATTCGCGCTCACGCGGCGTCAGTTCGACGTGGTGGTCGACGGTCTTGGCCGCCATCGTGTGGATCTGCATGGCGCGGCCAATCGCATAGGTCGCCACCAGCGACACCAGCCCAAAATCGGCGCCCGACAATTCGACGGCCTCGCCGCCCAGCGACACCATGACGATCTGGCCATCGAGCGTGATCAGCGGGAAGGCCAATCCGTCGCGCAGCTTGAATTCGCCGGCGTCGCCCATCACTTCGCCGCTGCTCTTGTCGATGCGGATGCTCTGGGACGCTTCCCGCCACTGGAACGGCGCCTGCAGCTGCTTCATGTGGCTGACAACGGGGTCATGGTCGACATAGTTGCGCGCCACATAGCGCTCCAGCCATTCTCCCGGCCACTCGCAAAGCAGCACATGGTCCTTTTGCTGGCCTCTTGGCGTGCCCGGTTGCGGAACCGTTCCGGCCATCAGCGCCGTCAGGCCGAACTCCGAGGTTATGCCAAGCAGTTTTTCGCAGACCGCGGCCGCCGTATCGGCGTGCTGCAGCTGATCTATGAATTCCAGTGTGCGATCGAAATGGCCCATTGCAACATCTACCCCATGTTGCCTTCCCGCGTTGAGATCAACGGCCCAGTGCTTGACCCGCACTTTGCCCTCGACCCCGGATTACAAACCTGCTCCCCTCAGTTTGCAGCGGCTTGCGGCTACCCTCCAGCCGACCGCCACACATGTTTGCAAGCTCGCCGAAGCATAGCCCTAAATCGGCGTGATGAAATCAAAAACCGTTGTGCCTGTGGCATTTTCGTACCAAAAGCCACATTGGACAGGACAGGGCGGAGCTCGATCGTGGCAATTCGGTGGATGACCATCGTCTTGATGCTGGCAATGACGGGGGCAGCGTGGCTCACGGGAGCGCGTGCCGCGGAGCCGCAAGTGCCGGTGCTGTGGGATGCCAAGGAGCGGCTGCCGAAGCCTGACCTTTCCGCGCTGCCGCGTCTGAGATTCCTGACCACCACCGATTTCCCGCCGTTCAACTTCCTCGACGGGGCGGGCCGCTTGTCCGGCTTCCACGTCGATCTGGCGCGCGCGATCTGCGCCGAACTCGGCATCGCCGAAAAATGCCAGATCCAGGCGCTGCCTTGGGCCGAGCTCGAAGGGGCGCTGCAAAAGGGCGAAGGCGAAGCGATCATTGCCGGCATTGCCGCCACGCCGGAGTCGCGGTCGAAATATGCTTTCTCGCGTTCCTACCTGCAGTTTCCGGCGCGCTTCATCATGCCGAAGGCAAAGGCGCTCACGGAGCCTGTCTTCGACAGACTGCGTGGCAAGCGCGTCGGCGTGGTCGCAGGCTCCGCGCATGAGCGGATGCTGCGCGATTACTTCGGCACCGTCCAGGTCGTTCCTTTCGCGCAGCTGGAAGAGCTCTACGACGGTCTCAAGGCCGGCAAGGTCGACGCCGGCTTCGGCGACGGCATGCGCTTCGCCTTCTGGCTGGGCAGTTCGAATTCCGCAGCCTGCTGCCGCTTTGCCGGCGGTCCCTATCTGGCGCCCGAATATCTGGGGTCGGGCATGGCCATCGCTACCAGGGCCAACGATCCAGCGCTGGCCGCAGCGTTCGACTACGCACTGCAGGAGATTTCGGTGAAGGGCATCTTCGCCGAATTCTATCTGCGCTATTTCCCGGTCAGTTTTTTCTGATCCGGCCCGGTCAGCTTTTTCTGATCCGGCCCGGTCAGCTTTTTCTGATCCGTTGGGGTCTGGATCAAGTCAGCGTGCGCAGGCGAGCCTTGGCAGCACGGGCGATGGCGGCGACGGTGAGCGTGTCGAGATCGAGCTGGCGACGGATAAGCTGCAGCACCCTCACCTCCTCCAGGCGCATTTCGAGGTCGACCGCCGCAACCTCGAAGGCTGCGGCATAGGCGGTGTCAAGCAGGCGCTCGGGCAGTGCTTCAGCGACGTGCGCCAAAACGCCTTCCAACCCGTCCTTTTCGTGCAGCAGCTTCTGGCAGTCCTGGGCGACGCCGACCAGCCGGTCGTGGTCGAAATCCTCGAACACCGGCCATGAGCGGACGACGTCGCCGATCCGCGCCAATTCGACATCGGTCATGTCGCGATCGGACGCGGAGGTTATTACCATCAGATGGATCAGGGCTTCGTGCGGCGGCAATGGCATTTAACAACTCCTCAAACGGGCTCCGAAGTTAGAAACGCGGCACCGACGTCGCAAGGAAAAAGCGCCGCGATCGTTGACGCCCACGGCAGGCACGCCTAGAGACCGGTTGAAACAATCGTCTGGCCCCTTCTTGCGGCCCCTTTTTGCGGCGATGCCGGCGAATAATTTGGAAAACAGTGACATGGCGGGATCAAACATCATCGATCTCAATCCCGAGGTGCTTGCGGCAGCGGCTGAAAGCAAGGCGTGGCCGTTCGAGGAAGCCAGGAAGATCGTCGAGCGCTACAAAGGCACTGACTTTCCCGAGACCGTCCTGTTTGAGACCGGCTACGGTCCGTCGGGGCTGCCGCACATCGGTACTTTCGGCGAGGTCGCACGCACCTCGATGGTGCGCCACGCCTTCCGCGTCCTCACCCGGGACACGGTCAAGACCAAGATCTTGTGCTTTTCCGACGACATGGACGGCATGCGCAAGATTCCGGACAACGTCCCCGATCGCGCCGCACTCGAGCCGCACCTGCACAAGCCGCTCTCGTCCGTCCCCAATCCTTTCGGCGGCGACTATGCGAGCTTCGCAGACCACAACAACGCGATGCTTTGCCGTTTCCTGGACACGTTCGGCTTCGACTATGAGTTCGCCAGCGCGACGGAATACTACAAGGCTGGCCGTTTCGACGACGTCCTGCTGCGCGCTGCCGAACGTTTCGACAAGATCATGGACGTGATGCTGCCGACGCTCGGAGAGGAGCGTCAGGCGACCTACAGTCCGTTCTTGCCGATTTCCCCCAAAAGTGGCCGCGTGCTTTACGTCCCCATGAAGCATGTCGACGCTAAGGCCGGCACGATCACCTTCGACGATGACGGCACCGAAACCACGCTGCCCATAACCGGCGGCAGGGTGAAGCTGCAGTGGAAGCCGGATTTCGGCATGCGCTGGGCGGCGCTCGGCGTCGATTTCGAAATGTTCGGCAAAGACCACCAGACGAATGCGGTGATCTACGACCGTATCTGCAATATCCTGGGCGGGCGCGCTCCCGAGCATTTCGTCTATGAGCTGTTCCTGGACGAGAACGGCCAGAAGATTTCGAAGTCGAAGGGTAACGGACTGACCATAGACGAGTGGCTGACCTACGCGCCGACCGAAAGCCTCGAGCTCTATATGTACCAGCGGCCGAGGCAGGCCAAGAAGCTCTATTTCGACGTCATTCCGAAGGCGGTGGACGAGTATTACGCCTTTCTGTCCGCCTATCGCCGGCAGGAGTGGAAGGAGCGGCTGGGAAATCCCGTCTGGCACATGCATGACGGCAATCCGCCTGTCGTCGACCTGCCGGTGTCGTTCGCGCTGCTGCTCAATCTGGTCAGCGCCTCGAACGCCCAGAACAAGGACGTGCTGTGGGGGTTCATTTTGCGCCACACCTCAGGCGTGACGCCGAAGACCCATCCCGAGCTCGACCGGCTGGCCGAATATGCGATCCGCTATTTCGACGATTTCGTGAAGCCGGCCAAGGTGTACCGGGCCGCCGATGCGGTCGAGCGCGAGGCGCTGACGAAACTGTCCGAAGCGCTCGCCGCATTGCCGACAGATGCCGATGGCGAGGCGATCCAGAATACCGCGCTCAACGTCGCGCGCAAGATCGAGCGCTATCAGGACCATTCGAAGCAGAGCCCGGAAGGCGGGCCAGGCGTCTCCGTCGCCTTCTTCCAGATGATCTACCAGATTTTGATCGGACAGGAGCGCGGCCCGCGCTTCGGTTCCTTCGCCGCACTCTACGGCATCGCAGAAACCCGCGCGCTCATTCAGAAGGCGCTGGCCGGTCAGTTGGCGGCGTAGCCGACGAATCGGTTGGCGGCGTAGCCGCCGCCGAAGGCTCGAGAATCGGCTGCGTCGGCTGCGCTGTGGCCGCAAAGGGGGCTGGCGCCGAAGGCAGGCCGGAGAGACTGGGCGCCGGCCCGAAAATGCCCTTCTTCGCCGTACGCGCCTTCTCGCCGGCCTCGACATAAGGGCCACCTTTGACGGCGCGCGCCCAGCCGTTTTCGATCAACCACTGGCCGACATCCTGGTTGCCGACGCGGCATTCGGCGGTGATCAGGTCGCGGCCGCCCTCGGGTGGCACCGTGCAGACCACCGCCCGACCGCGCAGGAAGGCACGGAACGCCGTTCGCGCCCGGGTGCCACACGTCCAGGACTTGCCGCCGTCGGTGCAAGTTTCGTCCTGCCCGACGATGTCGACCCCGGAAATCGCGACGGAGTAGCCCTTGGCCTCGATCACACCGGCGGCCGATGCAACCGGCTGGAACAGTTTTGTCCCGTTGAAGTCGTCGGGCATTTTCGTTTTGGGCGGCTTGGGCGGTCCGGCCAGCGCCAGCTCACTCAGCGGCGCGCGCGGCTCGACCCGTTCAAGCTCTTCGGGCTGAAGCTGCGGCGGCGCGACGACTTTGGGATCGATGGCCCTGGAATATACCTCCGGCCGTACCACCTTGGGCTGCGGAATCGCTGGTGTGGCGGGCGCTTGGGATTGCGCCGCGATGCCGGCCTGTGCCCGAGCCGCGACGCGCCCATTTTCGTCCTGCAGCACGGCGCGGCCACCGGCGGCAATCACAGCCCCCATTGCCAGGATCGTCAACACCGCGGCGGCTGCATGAACCGGACGCATCGGCGGCCCCTACTGGCTTGCCCAGACAATCCGCGCCACCCATTCGACATCGCGCATCGGGATGTCGCGATCCGGGTGATCGGGATTGAGCGAGACCAGCATGATCGACTTCGCCGTCTGACGGTCCAGCACCTTGGCCATTACCTCGCCAGCATTGGTCTTGACGACGACGCGGTCGCCCTTGCGGGTGGCGGCGCCCGGCTCGACGATCAGCACGTCGCCCTTGCGGTAGAGCGGCAACATGGAATCGCCCTGGACCTGCAGCGCATAGGAGGTATCGGTCGCCCGTGCCGGAAGCTCGATCAGGTCCCAGCCCTGCCCCACGGGAAAGCCGGCATCGTCGAAGAAGCCGCCGGCGCCGGCCTGGGCGAAGCCGAGCAGCGGCACCGAAGATTTCTGTGCCGGCAGAGATCCAGGAACGGTCTTGCCCCGGCCTTCGACCAGTCCGGTGAATTCGTCGAGCGAAGCGCCGGTCGCCTCGATGATCTTGGCCAGCGACTCGGTCGACGGCCAGCGCGGCCGCCCGTCCGAGGACAGCCGCTTCGACTTGTTGAAGGCGGTCGAATCGAGGCCCGCGCGTTTCGCCAGCCCCGACGCCGAGAGCGAATAGCGCTCGGCGAGAGCATCGATGGCGGCCCATACGCGGTCATGCGAGAGCACTTTTGCTCTCCTTCCGAACAGGAAAAAATACCTTCTCCGTTCTAACCGGTGGCCGTGATTTTGTCCACCACCGAAGGCGGCGTCACGCCGCCTTCTTGGCCTCGCTCCTGGCATAGGGATCAAAGCGTTCGTAGAAAGTCTCGCCCTTCTCTGCCATGTCGAGCAGGAGCTTCGGCGCCTTGAACTCGCCGCCGTACTTCTTCTGAAGACCCTTGGCGATCTTGACGAATTTTTTTGCGCCGATGCCGTCGATGTAGGACAGCACGCCGCCGGTAAAGGGCGCGAAGCCGAAGGCGAGGATCGAGCCTACATCGGCCTCGCGCGGGTCGGTGACGATGCCCTCCTCCATCACCCGGGCCGCCTCCAACGCGATGGTGACCAGGAGCCGCTGCTTCAGTTCCCCATAATCGACCTCTTCGGGCGCCAACTGCGGATAGAGATCCTTCAGGTCCGGCCACAGCTTCTTCTTGGCAGGCTTTTGCGGATAATCGTAAAAGCCCTTGCCGTTCTTGCGGCCGAAGCGGCCATACGTGTCGACCAGCGTGTTGATCAGCGCCATCTGCTTCGGGTCGACCGCCTTGTCGCCGACATCGCGCATGGTCTGCTTCATGATCTTCTGCGCGAGGTCGATCGCAGTTTCGTCCGTCAGCGCCAAGGGGCCGACCGGCATGCCGGCGGCCTTCGCCGCATTCTCGATCATCGGCGCCGGAACGCCCTCGATCAGCATCTTGTAGGCTTCCGACATGTAGCGCAGCACGCAGCGGTTGACGTAGAAGCCGCGCGTGTCGTTGACGACGATTGGCGTCTTCTTGATGGCGCGGACGAAGTCGATCGCGGTGGCCAGCGCCCTGTCGCCCGTCTTCTTGCCCAAAATGATTTCGACCAGCATCATCTTGTCGACCGGCGAGAAGAAATGGACGCCGATGAAATTCTTCGGCCGCGCCGAATTCTTCGCCAGCGACGTGATCGGGATGGTGGACGTGTTCGATGCGAAGACCGCCGACGGCTTCAGCACGGCCTCCGCCTTTTCGGTGGCGTCTTTCTTGACGCCCGAATCCTCGAATACCGCCTCGACCACCAGGTCGCAGCCTGTGAGGTCGGCATAGTCCGCCGTCGGCGTGATCAGCGACAGCAGCCTGTCCTTGTCCTCCGGCTTGGCGCGGCCCTTCCTGACCTGATCCGAGATCAGGCTGTCCGAATGCGCCTTGCCCTTGGCGGCAGCGTCCATGTCGCGGTCGAGCAGCACCACCGGAATGCCGGCCTTGGCCGTGACATAGGCGATGCCGGCGCCCATGAAGCCGGCGCCGAGCACGCCGATCTTCTTGAACTTGGTTTCCGGCACGCCGGCCGGGCGACGCGCGCCCTTGTTCAGTTCCTGCAGCGACACGAACAGCGAGCGGATCATCGCCGCCGCTTCCCTGGTCTGCATGATCTCGGTGAAATAACGCTGCTCGATGCGCAAGCCGGTGTCGAACGGCACCAGCAGGCCTTCATAGACGCATTTCAGGATGGCCGCGGCAGCCGGATAGTTGCCATAGGTCTCGCGACGCAGGATGGCGATTGCCGGTGGCCACAGATTGGCGCCGGCCACCGAATAGACCGGGCCGCCGGGCAGCTTGAAGCCCTTCTCGTCCCACGGCGCCACTGGCTTCAAGCCATTTTTGATCATGGCTTTGGCGGTTTCGACCAGCTTCGCCGGTTCGGCAATCTCATGGATCAGGCCCATCGACTTGGCCTTCTGCGGCGACAGCGTCTGACCGGAAGTCAGCATCTGCAGCGCCTGCTGCTGGTCGGTCAGCCGCGGTACGCGCTGAGTGCCGCCGGCACCCGGGAAGATGCCGATCTTCACTTCCGGGAGCGCCATCCTGACCTTGTCGGAATCGGCCGCGACACGGCCATGGCAAGCGAGCGACAGCTCGAACGCGCCGCCCATGCAGGTGCCGTTGATCGCCGATACCCACGGCTTGCCTGAGGTCTCCAGCTTGCGGAACAGGCCGGTCATGTAGCCGGCATTGTCGAACAATGCGTTGGTCGCCTTGTCCAGGTCCTTGGCTTTATCGGCTGCGAACTTCGACAGCATCTTCTGCAGCATGGTGATGTCGGCACCGCCGGAGAACGTGTCCTTGCCGGAGGTGATCACCGCCCCCTTTATCGCCGCATCGCTCGCCACCTTGTCGACGATGGCGTTCAGCTCCAGCATCGCCTCTTCGGTGAAGACGTTCATCGAGCGGTCGGGCATGTCCCAAGTGATCAGCGCGATGCCATCGGCGTCAATGTCGAGGGTGAAATTGGTGTAGCTCATCGGTCTCTCTCCCGTCAGACGCGTTCGATGATCGTTGCGGTGCCCATGCCGGCGCCGATGCAGAGCGTCACCAGCGCGGTGTTCAGGTCGCGGCGCTCCAGTTCGTCCAGCACCGTTCCGAAGATCATTGCACCGGTTGCGCCGAGCGGATGGCCCATGGCGATGGCGCCGCCATTGACGTTGATCCTGTCGTGCGAAATGTCGAAAGCCTGCATGTAGCGCAGCACCACCGAGGCGAACGCCTCGTTGAGCTCGAACAGATCGATGTCCGACAGCTTCATCCTGGCGCGCTTCAGCAGCTTCTCGGTCACGTCGACCGGACCGGTCAGCATCAGCACCGGTTCCGAACCGATATTGGCGAATGCACGGATGCGAGCGCGCGGCTTCAGGTCGAGCGACTTTCCAGCCTTCTTCGAGCCGAGCAGAATGGCCGCCGCGCCGTCGACGATGCCGGACGAATTGCCGGCGTGGTGGACGTGATTGACCTCCTCCACCTCGGGATGCTTCTGCACCGCGACGGCATCGAAGCCACCCATTTCGCCGGGCATGACGAAAGACGGGTTGAGGGCCGCCAGCGATTGCATATCGGTCGAAGGCCGCATGTGCTCGTCATGGTCGAGGATGGTCAGGCCGTTCTGGTCCTTGATCGAGATCACCGAATTCTTGAAGCGGCCTTCGCCCCAGGCTTTGGCGGCACGCTTCTGGCTTTCGACCGCATAGGCGTCGACGTCGTCGCGCGAAAAGCCGTATTTCGTGGCGATCAGATCGGCCGAGATGCCCTGCGGCACAAACCAGCCCGGCAGGCCGACCGAGGGGTCCATGAACCAGGCGCCGCCGGACGCGCCCATGCCGACGCGCGACATCGATTCGACGCCGCCGGCGATGACGATCTCGTCGGCGCCTTGCGCGATCTTGGCGGCGCCGAAATTGATGGCGTCCAGGCCAGAGGCGCAGAAGCGCGAGATCTGCATGCCGGGCGCTTTCGTGTCGTAGCCGGCCTCGAAGGCGGCGGCGCGCGGAATGACAGAGCCCGCCTCGCCGACCGGATCGACGCAGCCGAAGATGATGTCGTCGACGGTGCCGGTGTCCAGCCCATTGCGGTCACGGATCGCCTCAAGCACCTTGGCGCCGAGCCGCACCGCCGGCACCTCGTGCAGCGAGCCATCCTTCTTGCCCCTGCCGCGCGGCGTGCGCACGGCGTCATAGACATAAGCTTCGGCCATTTTCCTGCTCCTTGGTTTGCTGAAAGTCTCTCAGAGAGAGCGCCCGATCAGCAATTTCATGATCTCGTTGGTGCCGCCGTAGATGCGCTGGACGCGGGCGTCGCGGAACATGCGGGCGATCGGATACTCATTCATGTAGCCATAGCCGCCATGCAATTGAAGGCATTCGTCGACGACTTTTCCCTGCAGGTCGGACAGCCAGTATTTGGCCATCGAGGCCGTCACCGGGTCGAGACCACCATCGATATGGCGGGCGACGCAGTCATTGTAGAAGACCCGGCCGATGGTCGCCTCGGTCTTCAGTTCGGCCAGCTTGAACTGGGTGTTCTGGAAATCGATAATCGCCTTGCCGAAGGCCTTGCGCTCCTTGACGTAGTCGATGGTCAACGCCAGCGCCCGTTCGACCATGGCGATGGCGCCAGTGCCGATCTGCAGCCGCTCCTGTGGCAATTGCTGCATCAACTGGACGAAGCCCTGGCCTTCCTCGTGGCCGAGCAGATTGGAAGTCGGCACGCGCATATCATTGAAGAACAGTTCCGACGTGTCGTTGGCCTTGAGCCCGATCTTGTCGAGGTTGCGGCCGCGCTCGAACCCTTCCACCTCGTCGGTCTCGACGACGATCAGCGAGGTGCCCTTGGCGCCCTTCTCCGGATCGGTCTTGGTGACGATTATGATGAAATTGGCGAGCTGGCCGTTGGTTATGAAGGTTTTTGAGCCGTTGACCTTGTACTGGTTGCCGTCCTTTTCGGCGCGCGTCTTGACGCCTTGCAGGTCGGAGCCGGCGCCGGGCTCGGTCATGGCGATGGCGCCGATCAACTCGCCGGTCGCCAGTTTCGGCAGCCACTTCTTCTTCTGCTCCTCCGAGCCGTAGTGGAGGATGTAAGGGGCGACGATCGAATTGTGCAGGCCGATGCCAAAACCGTCGACGCCGACATGGCCGATCGCCTCGATGATGGCGCTCTCATGCGCGAACGTCCCGCCCGAACCGCCATATTCCTCCGGCATCGAGGCACAGAGCAGGCCGGCCGCGCCTGCCTTCAGCCAGCACTCGCGGTCGACCATCTCGTTCTTCTCGAACTCGTCATAGCGCGGCGCGATCTCTTCCGACATGAAGCGGTGCGCCATGTCGTAGAGCATGCCGACCTCGTCCGCCGCCCAGGCAGGTTTGGGAAGGCCGAGGATTTCGGCGGGGTTGGTCATGCTGTTTCTCCCTTGCGCCGACGTCCCCCTCCCCTCGAGGGGAGGGAAAATCGAGCTTAGAACGCTTCCGCCGGCAGTGCCATCAATGTATCGGCGCCGCTGGAGATGCGGGCGAGATGCGCCGACGTTTCCGGCATGATCCGCTCCATGAAGAAGCGCGCCGTCACCAGCTTGCTGTCGTAGAAGGCCGAAGAACCATTGCCGCCATTCGCCAATTTCGCCCCGGCTGCGTTAGCCATCTGCGCCCACATGTAGCCCAGCGCCACCAGGCCGAAGAGGTGCATGTAGTCGGTCGAGGCGGCGCCGGCGTTATCGGGCTTGGCCATGCCGTTCTGCATCAGCCACATCGTCGCCGCCTGCAGATCGTTGAGGCCCTTCTTCAGCGCCTTGGTGAAGGGCGCCATCTTCTCGTCAGTGCGGTTCTCCTCGCAGAATTCGCCGACCTCCCTGAAGAAGGCCTGCACGGCGCGGCCGCCATTCAAGGCCAGCTTGCGGCCGACGAGGTCGAGCGCCTGGATGCCGTTGGCGCCCTCGTAGATCATGGCGATGCGGGCATCGCGCACGAACTGGCTCATGCCGTGCTCTTCGATATAGCCGTGCCCGCCGAACACTTGCTGCGCCATCACCGCGTGGTCGAAACCCTTGTCGGTGAGCACGCCCTTGACCACCGGCGTCATCAGCCCGGTGCAGTCGTCGGCGGCCTGGCGGTCCTTGTCGTCACTGGCGCGGTGGGCGATATCGGACTTGATCGCCGTCCACAGCGCCAGTGCGCGACCGGCCTCGTTGAAGGCCTTCATGGTCATCAGGCTGCGGCGGATATCGGGGTGGACGATGATCGGGTCGGCCTTCTTGTCCGGCGCCTTCGGCCCAGACAGCGAGCGTCCCTGCAGGCGATCCTTGGCATAGGACACAGCGTTCTGGTAGGCGACCTCCGACACAGAAAGCCCCTGCAGGCCGACGCCGAGCCTCGCTTCATTCATCATCGTGAACATGGCTTTAAGCCCGCCATTCGTCTCGCCAAGCAGCGTGCCTTGTGCCTCGTCGTAATTCATGACGCAGGTCGAATTGCCATGGATGCCCATCTTCTCCTCGATCGAGCCGCAGGAGACGGTGTTCTTCTCGCCAGGATTGCCTGATGCATCGAGCTTGAGCTTCGGCACGATGAACAGCGAAATGCCCTTCACGCCTTCCGGCGCGCCGTCGATGCGGGCCAGCACCAGGTGGACGATGTTGTCCGCCATGTCGTGCTCGCCGGCCGATATGAAGATCTTGTGGCCCGAAATCCTGTAGGTGCCGTCGCCGTTGGGAACCGCCCTGGTGCGCAGCAGGCCGAGATCGGTGCCGCAATGCGGCTCGGTCAGGTTCATGGTGCCGGTCCAGACGCCCTCGACCAGCTTCGGCAACCAGAGCGCCTTCTGCTCGTCGGTGCCATGGGTAATGATCGCGGCGATCGCGCCCTGCGTCAGGCCGGGGTACATCATCAGCGACATGTTGGCCGAAATCATATATTCGGAAACAGCGGTATGCACCGCGTAAGGCAGACCCTGGCCACCAAATTCGACGGGTGCGGCCAGCCCCAACCAGCCGCCCTCGCGGTATTGGTCGAAGGCCTCCTTGAAGCCTTTCGGCGTCGTCACCGAACCGTCGCCATGGCGCTCGCAGCCTTCCATGTCGCCGACGCGGTTCAGCGGCTGCATGACATTTTCAGCGAGCTTGGCGCCCTCGGCGAGGATGGCCTCGACCACGTCCGGCGTCGCGTCGGAAAATCCGGGAAGATTGGAATAGCGCTGGTAGCCCAGCACTTCGTTCAGCACAAACAGCGTGTCCTGGACCGGCGCCCTGTAGATCGGCATGCGTTTCCTCCACCATGCGGCCTTGGCCCCGAATCCCCCAATGTGAAGTCAGACGGGCATGCGAACCAATGTTCAGGTCGGAATAGCAAAAGTTGACGTTTGCGTAAACGTCAATTTTTTGATGCGACAAATTATCCCCGCCGCTCGCTCATAGCGTAACGGCGCTGGCCGTAGCCGAACAGATTGAAAAATCCCGACGCAGCCGCCAGACAAACGGAAGAGCCGCGCAGCCAAGCCCCACGCGGCTCTCTCCCAGAAGGCCATTCACCGGAAGCGGGCGAAGAATTACCCGGCGACGCTGGCCTGCGGCGCCGAGCGTTCGCTCAGCATCTGACGCACCGCCGCCATCGAGTTGCTCAACTCGTTGATGGCATCGTCGATCAGAGCCCGCTGCTTCTGCAGGCGGGCAAGCTGCTTCTCCGACTTGTCGAGCGTCAGTCGCAACTGCTTGGTGTTGGAACCGCTGGGGTCGTAGAGGTCCATCATCTGCTTGACGTCGCGCAGCGAGAACCCGACCTTGCGGCCGAGCAGGATCAGCTTCAGCCGCGCCTTGTCGCGACGCGTGTAGAGACGGGTCGAGCCGTCGCGCTGCGGATTGAGAAGGCCCTTGTCCTCGTAGAAACGCAGCGTACGCAGCGTTACTCCGTATTTCTTGGCCATCTCGCCGATGCGGACAAGATCCTCGCCGGCTTTATCGGACATGTCATTGGTATTGGCCGCGGCTTCGCCGGGCGAAACAAGTTTCATGGTCACTGGCTTTCCCCATCTGGTGGCGCCGCGGTCCTGGACCGTGCGTCGCCTGAGTCGAAGCGGGGGCGTGCTTCCACTCGTGGTTTCAACAAACAAAATCGCAAACGGCACAATCTGCACCCTTACGTTTACGTCAATTCTATACCGATAGCCGCCTCACGAAGCAAGGGCGTCGTGCGGGAGGAACTTTTTGCCGCATCCGCCAGCGCACGGCTCGGCCGCGCTTCAGGCGCTCGTCAACATCGTTGTAACTTCTTAAGCTTGGTTAACGCGTTGTTTACCACGTTGGGCGAATTGTGCGCATGTCGGTCACCCGTGTTTATCCTGTAGCGAATTTTTCACGGTTTCGGAGTCCACCGCAGCAAAGCCGCGGCCGCCTTCGTTTCCGGCAGGACTTTGGGAACACTGGTCATAAAGCCAGCAGTGAAACTGAACGGGCGCATCGATGAACAGCAAGCGGTCCTATCTCGATACACTCAACACCGGCCGGCAGCGCAGGCCGCACACCACGCTTGAACAGCTCAACCGTTCCCTGGAAACGCTGGAGCAGCGGCTGGAGCGGACGCGCGAGGACTTGAGCGAACGTCCCGATCCGCGCCGGCTGAGCGCGGAGCCGCGCTATGCCAGCGCCCGGCCCTATGAGGATCCGCGCCCCGCGCAGCCGCCGAAAAGCCCGGCGCCTGCTGCCTTCGACCAGAATTACCAGGCGATCGCCCGCGACATCGACCGCGTGCGCGGCCAGGAAGACGGCGTCGCCGTGGTCGGCAAGATCGCCGGCGAATTGCGCGGCCTGCGCGAGGAACTGCGCCACCAGATGACCGCCGGCCTGCAGCGCGAATTCGAAGCGCTGCGCAACGATATCGAGCGGGCTTTCCAGGCAAGCACCGAGCCGGGTGGCCAATCGGCGGGAGGCAAAGGCAGCGCCGAACTCAGCGTCGAGTTCGAGCGGCTTTCCGGCGCCATCCAGTCCCTGGCCGAAAAGAGCGACGACAGAAGCGTCAACATGCTCCGGCTCGATCTCGAGCAGGTCAAGGCCGCGCTCGACACGTTGGCGCGCGAGGAGAGCGTGCAGGCGGTCGGCCGCCGCTGGGACGAGTTCGACCGCCGCTGGACCGCGTTCGAGGATCGTGTCGATGCCGATCAGCGACAGCGGTCGGACGCACCGGGTCTTTCGATGCTGACCGGACGGCTTGAACAGATCAGCAATGCCGTCAACAATCTGCCGGAATCGCTGTCGCTGCGTTCGCTCGAAGAGAAGGTCCGCACGCTTGCCGGCGCGGTCGAGCATTTCGCCCGCCAGCAGGACAGTCTCGGCAGCAGCACATTGGCAATGATCGACGAGCGGCTGGACGAGATTTCCCGCGCCATCGTCGCCTCGACCGTCGCCGCGCAGGCCAATTCATTCGACCCCGAAGCATTCGAGCGTATCGAGAAGCGGATCGCCTCGCTTGCCGAACAGATCGAGGAAGTGACGCAAGTCCACCCCAGCGGCGAGGTAATCGACCGCCTCAACATGCTGTCGAGCCGGGTCGACGATCTTGCCAGCCGGGCCAATTTGCCTGAGCAGGCGATGGAGCGTCTCGACAAGCAGATCGCGCTTATTGCCGACAAGATCGACCGGGCGCCTGCCATGCCGGACGCCGACTATATCTTCCAGGGACTGGAACAGCGTTTCGACGTGCTGTCCGCCATGATGGAGCGCCGCCAGGGCGACGCGATCGAACAGGGCAACATGCTGTTTCGCGATCTCGAGCGCCGGCTGGACGAAGTTGCCGACAGGCTGGACCAGCGCGTGCCGCAGATCGATGGCGCCGGCATCATGGACGCCCTCGACGCCCGCTTCAGCGCGCTGGCCAAGCGCTTGGAGACGCGCGTTCCCGATCACGCAGGTGAAGCGGCGATCCGTGGTCTGGAAAGCCGGCTCGAAGACATTTCAATCCGGCTGGATTCATCGGCGGCACAAGTCGCCGGCATCGACCCGGCCCTGATCCGCAGCCTGGAAGCGCAGGTCGCGGGCCTGTCGGCGCACCTCTCGAAACCCGGCGCGCCACTGCCGGAATTGGAGGATATCAGCCCTCGGCTCAACGAAATCGAGAAGTCGCTGGCTGGCACCCGCGATTCCATCCTCAGCGCGGCGCGCGAGGCAGCCGAGAGCGCCGTCCGTTCTCTGGCGGGCTCCAGTGCCAACACGGCGGCCGTCTCTGGCCTCGCCCAGGATCTGAAGACGCTCGAAGCACTGACGCGCCGTTCCGACGAGCGCAATTCGAGGACCTTCGAAGCCATCCACGACACGCTGCTCAAGATCGTCGACCGGCTGGGCACGCTAGAAACCGGCGAGCCGGCCGACGCTGTGAGTGAACTTCTGAATACGCAGCCGGCCGAGCCGGACAGCTGGCGCGGCGTGCGATCGTCAAAGATGGCCGTACGTGACGCGCCGTCCATGGACATCGACCAGCCACTGCCGCTGACGGAAGACATGGCCGACCTCGACAGCCATGTCTCTGCCATGATCAGCGATGACTCAAGTTCGCCTAGCGAACCGGGCACGCGTAGCGACCCGGGCACGCGCACGCCGGCCGAAGCCGCAGCGGCCGCGGCCATGGCGGCGCTTGGCGCGGACACGGCAGAAAAAAGCCAGCCGACCGGCGGCCGGAAGTCGATGCTCGGCGGACTGGCGCGCGCCTTCAAGGCCAAGAAGGAGACGATCGTTCCGCCGCTTGCCGGCTCCGCGCCTGATGTCGAGATACCGATTGCCGATCTCGACGAGCCGCTGGACCCGAAGGTTGCCAACCGGCCGCTGGAGCCCGGCTCCGGCCCACCTGACCTCAACGCCATCATGAAGCGCGTGCGCGACGAACGCGGCCCGCCCGGCAGGGCCGGCAATGCCGACGCATCGAAATCCGACTTCATCGCCGCAGCCAGGCGCGCGGCGCAAGCGGCCGCTGCCGAGGCCGACGCTCTCAAGCGGCAATCGACGATGAGGGGGCCGGTGAAGGCGCTCAGGATCGGCGACTTGCTCAAGGCGCGACGCAAGCCGATTCTGATGGCAGCCGCCGCGGTCATGCTGGCGCTCGCCGGCCTGCAATTGGGCAAGGCCTTTGTCTCCGACCCGGTCGAAATGGCCAGCAACGATACGGCGCCGACGGCGGCCGCGCAGCCAGTGGAAACCGCATCGATCGGTACCGTCAACGAGCCGAAGACGGACGCACAAACCGCAGGGGAAAGCGCACCAGGCGGCGCCGTCCGGCAGGCAGAGCCATCCGAATCGGTAGCCGAGGACGACATACCGGCGCAGGCCGCCATCGCCATGCCGTCGGATACCGAAATATCGGCGGATGCCGAAACGCCGATGCACCCAGGGTCCGCGGCCGAGCCTGTTCCTGCGCCAATGGCTTCAACGGCGTCGCCCGATCCGGCGGCGGCGAACATGACAGCGTCGGCACCTGCGGGCTCGACGGCTGCGGACGCCGAACCAATGGCCACCGCCCCGGACGCCACCCCCGCGACCCAGGACATGACCGGCACGGTCACTTCAGCGGATGCTTCGACGGCGGCGGCCACTGCCAAGATTGACATTCCAGCCGATGCCGGCCCGGCTGCCTTGCGTGACGCAGCGGCCGGCGGCGACGCCAAGGCACTGTTCGAGATCGGCTCGCGCTACGCCGAATCGCGCGGTGTCAAGCCAGACATGGCCGCGGCCGCCAAATGGTACGAGAAATCAGCCGAGCTCGGCTTCGCACCGGCGGAATACCGCATCGGCAACTTCTACGAGAAGGGCACCGGCGTCGCGCGCGACGTCAAGAAGGCGAAGACCTGGTACCAGCTCGCCGCTGCGCAGGGCAACGCCAGCGCCATGCACAACCTCGCCGTGCTCTTCGCCATGGCGGCGGACGGCGTGACCGACAATGAATCGGCCGCGCACTGGTTCCAGGCCGCCGCCGATCTCGGCGTCAAGGACAGCCAGTTCAATCTCGGCATCCTGGCGGCGAAGGGCGTCGGCATGAAGCAGAATCTCGAAGAGTCCTACAAATGGTTCGCGCTCGTCGCCAAGACCGGCGACAAGGATGCGGCGGCAAAGCGCGACGAGATCGCCAAGGCGCTCAGGCCCGAGCAGCTCGAACGCGCACGTGCCGCCACGGAGCTGTGGAAGTCAAAGCCGGTCGATCCTGCGGCCAATTCGGCCGATATTCCCGAATCGTGGCAGGACGGCACGCCGCAGACGACCGCCAGCGTCGACATGAAGAAGGTCGTTCAGAACATCCAGCGCATTCTCAACAAGAACGGCTATGAGGCCGGCAATGACGACGGCGTGATGGGCCAGAAAACCAAGGATGCCATCATGGCTTTCCAGACCGACAACGACCTGAAGCCTACCGGCACGGTCGACGAAAAGCTGGTCAAGGCGCTGCTTGCGCGCAAATAACGTCAGATGCGTCGTTTCCGCGACGCCTTTGCCACACATTCGCCTGTTAACTGATTGAGTTGTTTTTTGTTTCGGCGACGTCGCGAGGTTTGACTTCGCCGCGCGGCCGGCGCAAGAACGAGACAGCTTTTTGGCGCGAATGCCCGCAACGGTTGCATTCGTCGAGAGGCAAACTGATCGAGACTGACGGGTGGGCATCTATCTCCCGATCGCGGAAATTTCCGTCAACATCTTCGTGCTGCTGGCCATGGGCGCGGCGGTGGGTTTCCTCTCGGGCATGTTCGGAGTGGGCGGCGGCTTCCTGATCACGCCGCTGCTGATCTTCTACAACATACCGCCGGCGATCGCAGTCGCCACCGGCGCCAACCAGGTCATCGCCTCCTCCTTCTCCGGCGCATTGTCGCACGTGAAGCGCGGCACGCTCGACTTCAAGCTCGGTGGTGTGCTTTTGGCCGGCGGCATCGTCGGCTCGACCGGCGGCATCTTCGTCTTTGGCTTCTTGCGCCGGCTCGGCCAGCTCGACCTGTTCATCTCGCTGCTCTACGTCGTGCTGCTCGGCACCGTCGGCGGGCTGATGCTGGTCGAGAGCGTCAATGCGCTGCGCGCCACGCGCAGCGGCGCGGCACCGGTGCTGAAGAAATCCGGCCAGCACAACTGGATCCACCGCTTGCCGCTGAAGATGCGGTTCAGGGCCTCGAAGCTTTTCGTCAGCGTCATCCCGGTGCTCGGCCTCGGCGCCGGCATCGGTTTCCTGTCGTCGATCATGGGCGTCGGCGGCGGCTTCATCATGGTGCCGGCGCTGATCTATCTCTTGAAAGTGCCGACCAACGTCGTCGTCGGCACCTCGCTGTTCCAGATCATCTTCACCTCGGCCTACACCACGCTGGTCCATGCCACCACCAACCAGACGGTCGACGTCATGCTCGCCTTCTTGTTGATGGCGGGCGGCGTCGCCGGCGCGCAATACGGCGCCAAGGCCGGCCAAAGGCTGCGCGGCGAGCAGCTCAGGGCGCTGCTGGCACTGCTGGTGCTGGCGGTTGCCATCCGGCTCGCCATCGATCTGTTCGTGACGCCGCCCAGCCTCTATTCGCTGTCCGGCGCGGATCCGACCTGATGGCGGGTTTTAGGACGTTCCTGGCCGTTGCCTCGCTGTCGCTGTTCGCCGCCTCGTCACCGGCAAGAACGCAGACGCCGGTTACCGAAAACATCCAGATCGGCCTGTCCACCGACCATGTCTCGATCACCGCCGGCTTTTCCGGCGCCGACCTCACCATCTTCGGCTCATTGGAAAATGCCGACCCGCGTGTCGCGCGCCAGGGGCGCTACGACATCGTCGTCGTGCTTGAGGGTCCGGCCCGGAAGGTCGTCGTGCGCCGCAAGGACCGGGTGCTCGGCATCTGGATCAATCTGGAGTCCGAGACCTTCAAGAATGTGCCGGTGTCCTATTCGGTGGCGACGACGCGGCCGCTGCAGGACGTCACCGATCCCAACAGCTACAAGCAACTGTCGCTCGGCGCCGCCAACATCTACATGCAGCCGGCCGACGCTGGCGACAGTCCGGCGACCATCCAGGAATTCACCGCGGCACTGCGCGAGCGAAAGACGGCGACCGGCCTCTACAGCGTGAATGTCGGCGGCGTGCAGTTCCTGTCGCAGAACCTGTTCCGCGCCACCGTCAGGCTCGCCCCCAATGTTCCGGTCGGCACCCACAAGGCCCGCGCGTTCCTGTTCAAGAGCGGCCTGTTCATCAAGGAAAGCTCCGCCCAGCTCGAAATCCGCAAATCCGGTTTCGAACAGTCGATCTTCCGCGTCGCCCACGATTATTCTTTCCTGTATGGCGTCTTCGCGGTGTCGTTGGCCATGCTGACAGGCTGGCTCGGAAGGCTCGTCTTCCGGAAGGATTAAACTCTTTTCAAAGGCGGTTCCCCTTTTTACGCTCGTGGGTTAGACCGCGACCCCGGCCCGGCCGAACACCGGCTGTCGCTCCCCAAATCAAAAATACAGGACTTTGCGATGCGACCAGCATTCGGCGGTATCGACTTCGGCACTTCGAATTCCACCGTCGGCGTGATCAGGGACGGGCAGCCGCAACTGGTGGCGCTGGAAGACGGCGAGGTGACCCTGCCCAGCGCGGTGTTCTTCAATTTCGAGGACAACCGCACCTACTTTGGGCGCCGCGCCATCGCCAACTATACCGACAGCATCGAGGGTCGCCTGATGCGCTCGCTGAAGAGCGTACTCGGCGGTACGCTGGTCCATGAAAAGACGCGCATCAAAACCCGATCGATCGCCTTCACCGAGATCATCGGTCTGTTCGTCGGCCACCTCAGGAAAAGGCTGGAAGAGGATGCGGACGATACGGTTGAAAGCGTGGTGCTCGGTCGTCCCGTGCAGTTCGTCGACGATGATGCCGAGGCCGATGCCAAGGCCGAAGGTGAACTCGAAAACGCGGCCCGCAGCCAGGGCTTCAAGCATATCGCCTTCCAGTTCGAGCCGATCGCGGCGGCGCTCGACTACGAGCAGAAGGTGACGCGCGAAGAACTGGCGCTGATCGTCGACATGGGCGGCGGCACGTCCGACTTCTCGATCGTGCGGGTCTCGCCGCAGCGCGCCCGCTCCCTTGATCGCAAGGACGACATCCTGGCGAGCCGAGGCATCCACATCGGCGGCACCGACTTCGACCGGCTGTTGAGCATCGCCCATGTGATGCCGCAACTCGGCTACCTCTCGCCGACCAAGGACGGCAAGCGCAACTTGCCGGCCAGCTACTTCATCGACCTGGCGACATGGCAGCGCATCAATCTGGTCTACACCGCCCGCGCGATGACGCATCTGCGCCAGATCCGCTACGAGGCGGAACGCGCCGACCTGGTCGACCGCTTCATCGACATCGTCGAGCATCGTTACGGGCACGCGCTGGCCGCTTTGGTCGAGAGGGCCAAGATCGAGCTGACGGAGCAACCGTCCGCCGAGGTGATGGTCGCGCTGACGGGAGCGAAGTTTGCGACCGAAATTACGCGCGCCGGGATCGACGACACGATCGCCAAGGATATCGAACGGGTGGCCGCGACGGTTGGTGAGACGATCCGCGACGCGCAGGTGAAACCCTCCGACATCCCCGCGGTGTTCCTGACCGGCGGATCGACCGCCATCCCGCTGGCAAGGCAGCAGATACTGGCCCTGGTGCCGCAGGCATCGGTCATCGAAGGTGATATGTTCGGCTCAGTCGGGCTTGGGCTGGCGCTCGATGCGCAGCGGAAATTCGGCTGACCCGGCTTACCCGCGGACGGTCTCGCCGGCCCTCGCGCCCAGATGCGCCTTGAGCGCCATCTGGGCCAGACTTGCCTGCCGGTCACGATGCGTGATCATGGCGAAATCGCGCTTTGGCAGATCGATCGGCACGGCTCGCAGGCTGCCCTCGGCGACCGCGCGTTCGACAACGAGCTCCGAAATGATGGTGGCGCCGGCGCCGGCCTCGACCGCCTGACGGACCGCCTCGTTGCTCGGCAGCACCAGGAATATCCGCAGGTCCGCGAACGAGATCCCTTCGCGGCGGGCAAGATCTTCCAGCACCTCGCGCGTGCCCGATCCGCCTTCCCTGATGATCCAGCGGAGTTCCCTGATATCGGGATGCCCGCGCGAGACTTCGGCGATCTCGGCATGCGAATGCGCCACGACCAGCATCAGGCGATCGACATCGACCTTGGCGCGCCGCAATATGTCCGATTCAGTGCGCCCCTCGACCAGGCCAAAATCAGCCGTACCGTCGAGTACGGTGGTCTCAACCTGCCTGGTGTTGCCGATGGTCACGCTCAGCCTGACGGCGGGATAGGCCTCGTGGAAGGAGGCCAGCCGGCGCGGCAGCCAGTAGCTGGCGATGGTCTGGCTGGCGGCGATGGAAAGGCTGCCGGTGATCGTCTGCGAGACGTGCTCCAGCACGTCGTGGGCGGCAGCCGCCCGTTCGAGCACGGCCTTCGCCTCGGGCAGAAACCTGCGCCCGGTCTGCGCCAGTTCGATGTTGCGACCGACCCGGTTGAACAGCTGGACGCCATGCTGCTGTTCGAGCGAGCGGATGGCGGCCGAGGCGGCCGATTGGGAAATACCCAGCAGTTCGGCCGCCTTGGTCATGTGCCCCCGTTCGGCGACGGCAACGAATATCCGCAGTTGGTCCAGGGTCATGCGGAGAATTAAGAAACAATTTCGATTGGAATTACAAGAGCAACTTGTTAGACGGATCGATTGCTTTGTTCTAATTTTCCCGGCGGAGTTGGAAAAAAATCGCGGCCAACCTGCAACGGGTAGAAAAGTGATCGGGCGGTTCAAATCCTTGTTTGCCCATTGGACCCGCGGTCTGCGGCGTCGGCTTGCCGGCGACCGTTATCATCCGGAAGAACACTACATGCGCGGCCCCGGGCCGAAGACGAGAGCCAAATTCGCAGACCGCAAAAGCCCCGAATCATGAACCACGGACCGCTGCGCGGCGCCAATTCCGCACCGTCCCAACGGTCGCTTGCCGACACCCGCGCGCCCCACGAGGGTGACGGCGTCGATACCTCGCCTGACGTCTCAGACAGCATCGCCAAGACCACCTGCTACATGTGCGCCTGCCGCTGCGGCATCGACGTCCACATCAAGGACGGCAAGGTCCGCTACATCAACGGCAACAAGGACCATCCGGTCAATCGCGGCGTGCTGTGCGGCAAAGGCAGCGCCGGCATCATGCAGCACTACAGTCCGGCCAGGTTGAAGAAACCATTGCTGCGCAGCGGTCCGCGCGGCTCGGGAGAGTTTCGCGAGATCGAGTGGGAGGAGGCCTTCTCGATCGCGACGGAACGGCTTTCGAAAATCCGCCGCACCGATCCGAAGAAACTCGCCTTCTTCACCGGGCGCGACCAGTCGCAATCGTTGACCGGCTGGTGGGCGAGCCAGTTCGGCACGCCGAATTTCGCCGCCCATGGCGGCTTCTGCTCGGTCAACATGGCGGCCGGCGGGCTCTATACGATCGGCGGCTCGTTCTGGGAGTTCGGCGAACCCGACTGGGACAACACCAAATACTTCATGCTGTTCGGCGTCGCCGAGGACCATGATTCCAATCCGATCAAGATCGGCCTTGGCAAGCTCAAGGCGCGCGGCGCCAAGGTGGTCTCGATCAATCCGTGCCGCACCGGCTACAACGCCATTGCCGATGACTGGATCGGCATCCGGCCCGGCACCGACGGCCTGTTCGTATTTGCTCTCATTCATGAGCTGCTGAAGGCCGGCCGCGTCGATCTCGATTATTTGCTGCGCTACACCAACGCCCATGTCCTCGTCATCCAGGAGCCGGGTGCAGCAGATGACGGGCTGTTCGCACGCGACAGCGGCGGCAATCCGCTGGCCTGGGACAGGCTGGCCAAAGTCTCCGTCAGCGCCACCGATAATAGTGCAAAACCGGCGTTGACCGGCAACTTCCAGGTCGATGGCCGCCGCTGCGTGCCGGTCTTCCAGCTCGTTGCCGACCGCTATCTGCAGAAGAGCTATTCTGCCGATGCGGTCGCCGAACGCTGCGGCGTTACCGCCGACACCATCCGCCGCATCGCCGCCGAACTGGCGCATGTCGCCTTCGAGCAGGCGATCGAACTGCCGGTGGCGTGGACCGACTGGGCCGGCCGCCGGCATGAGACGATCAAGGGCCGGCCGGTGTCGATGCACGCGATGCGCGGCATCTCGGCCCATTCGAACGGTTTTCACACCTGCCGCGCCATCCACCTGCTCCAAGTACTCCTAGGTACGGTGGACGTGCCCGGCGGGTTTCGCTTCAAGCCACCTTATCCGCGGTCGGCGCCGCCGGGGCCGAAGCCGGCGGGCAAGGACGTCAGGCCGATGACGTCGCTCGAAGGCATGCCGCTCGGTTTCGTCTGCGGCCCGGACGATCTGCTGGTCGATGACGTCGGCACGCCGATCCGTATCGACAAGGCCTATTCCTGGGATGCGCCGCTGGCAGCACACGGGCTCATGCACACGGTCATCCGTAACGCCTGGGCCGGCGACCCCTACAGGATCGATACGCTGTTGATGTACATGTCCAACATGGCCTGGAACTCGTCGATGAATACCGTCGAGACGATGGCGATGCTGACCGATATGGATGCGTCAGGCGAGTACAGGATCCCGTTCATCATCTATTCCGACGCCTATTATTCCGAGACCGTGCCGTTCGCCGATCTCGTGCTTCCCGACACGACCTATCTCGAGCGTCATGACTGCATCAGCCTGCTCGACCGGCCGATCAGCCACGCCGATGGACCGGGTGACGCCATCCGTCATCCGGTTGTCGAGCCGGACCGCGACGTGCGGGCGTTCCAGACGGTGCTGATCGAGCTCGGCGCGCGGCTCGGCCTGCCCGGCTTCGTCGCCGACGACGGCTCGGCCAAATACCGCGACTATGCCGATTACATCGTCAATCATGAGCGCAGGCCAGGCATCGGCCCGCTCGCCGGCTGGCGCGGCAAGGACGGAATTTTGATCGGCAAGGGCGATGCCAATCCCGACCAGCTTCGGCGCTACATCGACAATGGCGGCTTCTGGCACCACGATTTTGCCGACGACCAGCGCTACTACAAGATGGCCAACCGATCCTACCTCGAGTTTGCCGAGACCATGGGTTTCATCCCGAAGGCCGAGCCGATCGTGTTCCAGCTCTATTCCGAGCCGATGCAGCGGTTTCGCCTCGCCGCGCGCGGCCATGGCAGGGTGCTGCCGCCGGAGGCGGAGCGCAGCCGCATCGAAACCTATATGGACCCGCTGCCGTTCTGGTACACGCCCTTCGAGGAGGCGGTTGTCGACGTTGAGAAATACCCTCTGCATGCGCTGACGCAGCGGCCGATGCACATGTATCATTCCTGGGGCTCGCAGAACGCCTGGCTCAGACAGATCACCAGCCAGAACCGGCTGTTCGTGCACAGCCGAACCGCCGCCGGCTTCGGGCTTGCCGATGACGACTGGGTTTGGATCGAGAGCATCAACGGCAGGGTCAAGGGACAGATCAAGCTGGTCGACGGGGTCAACGCCGACACGGTGTGGACCTGGAACGCGATCGGCAAGCGGCGCGGCAGCTGGGGCCTGAAGGACGACGCGGCCGAATCCAACCGCGGCTTCCTGCTCAACCACATCATCGGCGACCAGACTTCTGCCGATGCGAACGGCAAGTGCTACTCGAATTCCGATCCGGTGACCGGCCAGGCGGCATGGTTCGACCTGCGCGTCCGCATCGTCAAATGCGCGGCTGAAGAAGCCGGCTTCACCGAGCCGCAGTTCGAGCGCTTCCGGCAGCCACCGCATTTCGAGCCCTCGCCCGACAAGCTCAGTTTCGGCGCTGAATTCCGCCGGGCAAGAGAGGCTTCCAGATCATGACCTGCCTTCCCGCCCATACCGACAAGAAGCTCGGCCTGGTCATCGACCTCGACACCTGCGTCGGTTGCCAAGCCTGCGTTACCGCCTGCAAGGAATGGAACACCGGCGGTCACATGGCGCCGCTGACCGACATCGATCCCTATGGCGGCGATGCCGACGGGGTCTGGTTCAACCGCGTGCACAGCTATGAGCACATGACGGAGATGGGTGGGCGCACGGTCAATTTCCCACGCTCCTGCCTGCATTGCGAGACACCGGCCTGCGTCACCGTCTGCCCGACCGGCGCCTCCTACAAACGGGCCTCGGACGGCATCGTGCTGGTCGACGAAGACAAGTGCATCGGCTGCAAATTGTGCAGCTGGGCCTGCCCCTATGGCGCGCGTGAGTTCGATACCGATGTCGGCGTGATGAAGAAGTGCACGCTGTGCGTCGACCGCATCTACAACGACAATCTGGCGGAAGAAGACCGCGTGCCGGCCTGCGTCGCCGCCTGTCCGACCAGCGCGCGGCACTTTGGCGATCTCGGCGACCCGGCATCGGCGATCTCGCAACTGGTGGCCGAACGCGGCGGCGTCGACCTGATGCCCGAACTCGGCTATCACCCGACCAACAAATATTTGCCGCCGCGCGCCCACACGCCGCGCGCTGCATCGGTGCCGGCGCCGAGGCTCGAACTGTTGCGGGTTGAAGGCGGTTTCCTCGGCTGGGTCGATCGCATGCTTTCGCATTGATCAGCATCCATGCATCCAGCCTTCTCCGTCGTCTTCTTCACCACTGCCACGGGCGCCGGTTACGGCCTGCTCGCGCTGCTCGGCGTGCTGGCCGGACAAGGATTTGTCCCGCCTGATTTCTGGCTCGGCCTCGTCGGCATGGGGCTGGCGCTCGGCCTGATCTCGGCCGGCCTGCTGTCGTCGGCCGGCCATCTCGGCCGACCGGAACGCGCCTGGAGAGCATTCTCGCAATGGCGCAGCTCATGGCTGTCGCGCGAAGGCGTTGCCTCGGTCGCGACCTTCGTGCCGGCGGGATTGTTCGCCTTCGGCTGGCTGTTCCTCGGCCGCACAAACGGCTGGGTGGCCGTCGCCGGGCTGCTGGCTGCGGTCGGCGCGGTCGCCACCGTCTGCACCACCGGCATGATCTATGCCTCGCTGAAGCCGATCGCCCAGTGGCACAGCCGCTTCACTTTGCCCGGCTACCTGATCTTTTCGGCGATGAGCGGCAGCGTGCTTCTCAACGCGCTGCTGCAGGGCTTCGCCCTCGGCTCGACTATCGTTCTGACAGGTTGCGTACTGCTGACCTTGCTCGGCTGGGGCTGGAAGCTGGTAAATTGGCGCTACAATGACAGGCTGGAAATCCCGACCAACGCCAACACCGCTACCGGACTTGCCGGCGGTACGGTGCGGTCGCTGGAATGGCCGCACACCGAAGAAAACTACCTGCTCAAGGAGATGGGCTTTCGCATCGCCCGCAAGCACAAGGCGCGGCTGCGCCAGATCACGCAAGTGCTGGCCTTCGCTCTGCCCGTCTTGCTGCTGATTGCCGCATTCGCCTTGCCATGGCCCTATGCGGCGGTGCTGTCGGCACTCGCCACATCAGCCCAATTCGCCGGCATGCTGGTCGAACGCTGGCTGTTCTTCGCCGAAGCGAAACACACCGTCACCCTCTACTACGGCAGGTAGAGCAGCTCAGCCCGGCCGCAGCATCGCGTGGGAAATCGCAAAAATGCGCTCGGTGCCGAGCATATAGGCCATCAGCGTCTCGCGGCGGAACAGCCCGGCATAGGCGCGGTCGAGCACATTGAGCGAGCCGGTATAGGCGCCGAAGGCCGGCATGATCATGCGGCCGCCGTCGCCGGCAAAGCAGCGCCGTCGCACCGAGCGGCCCTGCTGCACGATGCGGGCGCAAGGGTGCAGATGACCTGATACCTCGCCTTCCACTCTCACCGCCGAAGGCTCGTGCCGGAATACGAGAGAGCCTATGGCCAGCTCGCGCACCGTCTCGCCGGGCAAGTCGGCCGGCGCATCCGGGTCATGATTGCCGGCAACCCAGAACCAGTCGCGACCGGCCATCAGCGCTTCCAGCCGTTCGCGAAAGCTCGCATGCATGCGCGCGGCGCCGCCGCCGTCATGAAAGCTGTCGCCGAGGCTGATGACGATCGCCGGCTGATAATCGGCAATCACCGCCTGCAACCGCAGCAACGTCGCACCGGTATCATAAGGCGGGATCAACGTACCGCGCCGTGCCAGCGACGAACCCTTTTCCAGATGCAGGTCGGACACGGTCAGAAGCCGAAGCTCGGGAAAATAAAGCACGCCGCGGCGATCGCAGATCGCACGCTCGCCGGCGATGCCGACAGGATCGGCATCCGCCAGGAGCGCCGTCATGGCGAGTGCGAATGTCATTTCGTCCCCATGGCCTCCTCGACCAGCGTTGCCGCATCCATCAGCAGCGTATCATCGGCCTCGCCATGCACCGGCATCTTGCCGATCTCGAGCATGATAGGGACGGCGAGCGGCGAAATCTGCTCGAGGTCTTTATGCACGATTCGTCCCTGGATACGCGAGAGCATCTCGGCAAGTCTGCTGACATCCAGCAGACCCGTGGCCGCGTCGGCACGCGTCGCCTGCAGCAGGATGTGGTCGGGCTCATGGCTGCGCAGAACGTCGTAGATGAGGTCGGTCGAGACGGTGACCTGACGGCCGCTCTTCTCCTGGCCCGGATGACGTTTTTCGATCAGTCCGGAGATGAGCGCGCAATTGCGAAAGGTGCGCTTCAAAAGCCAGCTGCCGGCCAGCCAGGCTTCGAGATCGTCGCCCAGCATGTCCTGGTCGAAAAGCGCGGCCAGCGACGGTTTCTTCGCCCGCAACATCCTGCCCATATCGGCCAGCGACCAGATGGCAAGCGCATAGTCGGTGGCGACGAAGCCGAGCGGCCTGGCTCCCGCCCGGTCGAGGCGGCGGGTGAGCAGCATGCCAAGCGTCTGGTGCGCCAGCCTGCCCTCGAACGGGTAGGCCACCAGATAGTAGCGGTTGCCGCGCGGAAAGGTCTCGATCAGCAGGTCGTCGCGCTTCGGCAGCACCGATTTGTCGGCCTGGAAGCGCAGCCAGTCGGCGACCTGTTCCGGCAGCTTCTTCCAGCGCTGCGGGTCGTCCAGCATGATGCGGACCTGTTCGGCGAGGTAAGTCGAAAGCGGGAATTTGCCGCCGCCATAATAGGGCACCTTGGCGTCACTGCCGGGCGCATTCGACACGAAGCATTCATTGTCGCGGATGCCCTCGAAGCGCAGCACCTTGCCGGCGAACATGAAGGTGTCGCCATGCGTCAGCGTTTCGAGGAACGCCTCCTCGATCTTGCCGAGAACCCGACCGCCGCGCGAGGCAGAGCCTTTGCTGCCGGCCTTGACATAACGCACGTTGAGCGCCGGCACCTCGATGATGGTGCCGACATTCAGCCGGTACTGCTGGGCGATGCGAGGATTGGACACGCGCCACAACCCGTCCTTGTTCAGGCGGATGCGGGCGTAGCGCTCGTAGTTCTTCAGCGCATAGCCGCCGGTGGCGACGAAGTCGACGACACGGTCGAACGTCGGCCGGTCGAGTTCGGCATAGGGCGCGGCGGTTCGCACCTCCTCGAACAGCGCATCGGCATGAAAAGGCGCGCCGCAGGCGCAACCCAGGACATGCTGCGCCAGCACGTCGAGCCCGCCATTGACCAGCGGCGGCGTGTCCTGGGCGCCGAGATAATTGGCGTCGAGCGCCGCCCGGCATTCCAGCACCTCGAAGCGGTTGGCCGGAATCAGGATCGCCTTCGACGGCTCATCCATGCGGTGGTTGGCGCGGCCGATGCGCTGCGCCAGCCGGCTCGCACCTTTGGGAGCGCCGACATGCACGACCAGGTCGACATCGCCCCAGTCGATGCCGAGGTCGAGCGTCGACGTGGCGACGATGGCACGCAAGGCATTCTCGCCCATGGCTTTTTCGACGCGCCGGCGCTGGGCGACATCGAGCGAGCCGTGATGCAGCGCGATCGGCAAAGTGTCCTCATTGACCCGCCACAATTCCTGGAACAGCAGTTCGGCCTGGCTGCGCGTGTTGACGAACAGCAAGGTCGTCTTGTGTCGCTTGATCTCGCTATAAATCTCCGGTGTCGCGTAGCGGGCCGAATGTCCGGCCCACGGCACGTGCTGTTCCGAGTCGAGGATGGAGATGTCGGGCTTGGCGCCTCCGGTGACGACGATCAATTCGGCCATGCCACCGGGTGGATTCTGGCTGACCAGCCAGCGCCGCAATTCGTCCGGCTCGGCGACCGTCGCCGACAGGCCGATCGTCTGCAAGCCGGGAACAAGGGATCGCAGCCGGGCCAGCCCGAGCGACAGGAGATGTCCGCGCTTCGACGTCACCAAGGAATGCAGTTCGTCGAGCACGACATAGCGCAGATCCTCGAAGAAGCGCCTGGCGTCGGGCGCAGCAATCAGCAGCGCCAGTTGCTCGGGCGTCGTCAGAAGGATGTCGGGCGGGGCCAGCTTCTGCCGCTGGCGCTTGTGCGCGGGCGTGTCGCCGGTGCGCGTCTCGATGGTGAGAGATAGGCCGATCTCTTCCACCGGCCTGCCGAGATTGCGCTCGATGTCGACGGCCAGTGCTTTCAGCGGCGAGATGTACAGCGTATGGATGCCGCGACGCGCCTGCCCTGGCTTTCTCCCTGGCCGCCCGGCCAACTCGGTCAGTGAAGGCAGAAATCCGGCCAGCGTCTTGCCGGCGCCGGTCGGCGCGATCAGCAGAACCGATTGCCCGGCCTGGGCAGTCGCCAGCAATTCTATCTGGTGGGCGCGCGGCGACCAGCCTCTTTGCGCGAACCATTTGAGGAATGGCTCGGGCAAGCGCACGGCGGCATTCTGTTCGGCGAGGCGCGGCTGCTCTGTCACCCGCCAGAGGTAGCGCGGCGCCGTGCAATCGCCAAGCAGAATCGGAACAAAAGGTGATCGTGCGTTTTTCCTTCCCCCCTTGTGGGGGAAGGTGGATTGGCGCGTTAGCGCCAAGACGGATGAGGGGTGTTGGAAGGAATGAGGCGTTGGCGATCCCTGGAACACCCCTCATCCGGCCGCTTCGCGGCCACCTTCTCCCACAAGGGGAGAAGGAAGAACCGCGCCAGGTGGATTGCCGCGAAGCGGCAAGACGAATGGGGCGTGCTGGAAGAAATGAGGCGTTGGCGTTCCCTGGAACACCCCTCATCCGGCCGCTGCGCGGCCACCTTCTCCCACAAGGGGAGAAGGATGAGCGCTTACCTTAAGGCCGCCTAAACCCTGTCGGACCGCCATAGAGATAGCCGATGCGGGCGACGGCCTGCCTGAACCCTTCACGCGAGACCAGCATGGTGTGGCCGTTGGCGTGGATCATCGTTTCCGGGTCGGTCATGACAGCGACATGGCCTTTCCAGAACACCAGGTCGCCGCGCCGCAACCCGGCAAGATCCGGACCCGGGTCGAGCGGCTCGCCGATGGTCGCCGCCTGCATGTCGGAATCGCGCAGCACTTGCCTGCCGGTCATGTGCATCGCCAGTTGCAAGAGGCCGGAGCAATCGATGCCGAAGCCGGAGGCGCCGCCCCACAGATAGGGGGTGCCGAGAAAAGTCTCCGCGACTGCGACATAGTCGGCAGCCGGCTCTCCTAGAGGCCTGAGATGGCCTGAGATGACTGCCTCGCCGGACGGCAGCAACGCATAAAGCGTGCCGCGCGTTTCTGCCGCGCCGGTCACCGTCAGCGCCGATCCCATCGACAGTTGCCCGCTCAGCGGAAGCCGCAAATCAGGTCCCGGATAGAGGAAGGTGCGCGGCACCGAGACGACATGGGTGGGCGCATGGTCCCGTCCGCCCAGCACGGTGTCGGCGACATAGCCGACATAGCCGTCGCGCTCCGACTGGATCCAGGCCCAGCCCTCGGCATCTTCGAAGACGAGGACGTCGTCACCGAACAGGGCTTGCGTGTTGACGCCGGCATCCGGCCGCGGCGCCTTGCGGATATCGGCCACTGCGGCTGAAATCCGCGCTGGCCGCCCGGCGACAAAGCGATCGGCGGCGACCTCGCCCTCCAGCCTGGCATCGGCGAGATCGGAACGGAAGGCGTGAAGGCGGGCATCCCTGGCGGTCAAATCGGCAACTCGGTGTCAGAAGGGCGGTTCGGTCAGATGGGCAATTCCTGGGCTCTGGCGATGATAACATCGCCGAAGCGCTCGACAAAGAGAGCACCTTCCACGGTTCGCTTGACCAGCACGTTGCGCTTGTCGAGCTCATCGCGATGGCGCGAAACCAGCTTCATTGCGCCCATCGTGTCGAGCGCCCGGGTGATCACTGGCTTGGTGACATTGAGCCGCGCGGCGAGCCCGCGCACCGTATGCGGCGGTGGATCGAGATAGATCGTGAACAGGATCGCCGTCTGGCGCATGGTGAGGTCCGGCGCATCGTCGCGCACCTGGTACAGCATCACCTGCTGCCACAGTCGCAAGGCCTGACTCGGGCGCATCGAAATCGACATCCGGCCACAATGACGGCAAATTGTTTCGGTTCCGTTTCAGTCACGAGAATGTCCTGCACCGCACCGTCAGGCGTAGCGTTTCGAGATCACCCTTTCCAGCGCGCGGATGCCTTGCGCCTCGCCGCCGGCGAGACCGTACGGACGATCGGACGGGTTCCAGGCGAAGATGTCGAAATGCGCCCAGGCGGCGGTCTTCTCGACGAAGCGCTTCAGGAAAAGCGCCGCGGTGATCGAGCCGGCGAAACTGTCTGACGTGACATTGTTGATGTCGGCGATCTTCGACGACAGCTTTGCGCCATAGGGTTTCCACAGCGGCATGCGCCACAGTGGATCCTCGACTGCGACGGAGGCCGCAGCCAGGTCGGAGGCCAGCGCTTCATCGGCGGTGTAGAACGGTGGCAGATCGGGACCGAGCGCGACGCGAGCAGCCCCGGTCAAGGTCGCCATGTCGATCAGCAGGTGCGGCTCGTCGTCGTCTGCCAGAGCCAAGGCGTCCGCCAGCACCAGCCGTCCCTCGGCGTCGGTGTTGCCGATCTCGACGGTGATGCCCTTGCGGCTCACCAGCACGTCGCCGGGCCGGAAGGCGTTGCCGGCAATCGAATTTTCGACCGCCGGGATCAGCACACGCAGCCGGACCTTCAGCCCGGCGGCCATGATCATCGAGGCGAGGCCCAACACGTTGGCCGCGCCGCCCATGTCCTTTTTCATCAAAAGCATGCCCGAGGACGGCTTGATGTCGAGACCCCCGGTGTCGAAGCAGACGCCCTTGCCGACCAGCGTCACCTTCGGGGCGTTCTCCGGTCCCCAGATCATGTCGATCAGCCGCGGTGCGCCTGTTGAAGCGCGGCCGACCGCATGGATCATCGGGAAATTCTTCTTGACCAGGTCGTCGCCCCTGGTCACCGACACTTCGGCGTCGTACGTCCCGGCCAGCGTCCGAACTGCCTTCTCCAGCTCGTCAGGTCCCATGTCGCTGGTCGGCGTGTTGACCAGATCGCGCGTTAGGAAAACGCCCTCGGCGATGCGGCGAACGTAAGCCCCTTCAGCGCCGGGCGGCAGCGAAAAACGCAGCGTCTTGCCAGGCTTTTTGCCGTAGCGGGTGAAGACATAGCCGCCGAGCGCCAATGCGATGGCCGCGATTTCCGGCTCGGCCAGTGTGGAGGCGAAATGCCAATCGCCTGCGGGCAAGGCTCTCGCCAGCGCTCCGATGGCAAGCGCGCCTTCGCCGTCGCCCGTGCCGAACAGGGCGCCGGCAAGCGCGCCGTTTTCGTCGGGCAGGATCAGCGTCCGGCCGGCCTGACCGGAAAAGCCGTTGGCCCTCGCCCAGGCGCGCGAGGAGGAGGCAAGCCCTGCCGCATCCAGTCGATCCTTCGCCACCAGATACACCGGCAAAGTGGTCTTCAGTTTTCCCTCGATGAGTTCGACTGGCATTCGATGATCTCCGGCTTCCGAGTCGGCGCTTTTTAACGATCCGTTAGGGTTAACAGAATATTTCTGCGGGAGGGAAGATGGCCACGTAAAAGCCAATTTGACGAATGGAGGCCCTGGTGCAGATGCCGACCAACCGCATGACCAACGCCACGGCCAAGCGGCTGATCACCACGGCGTTCATAATAGCGCTCGCGGCCAGCGTTGCAGGCTGCGGGACCAGCAAGCTGACGACCGGCTCGATCGGACGCCCCAGCGGCAAACCCTTGGAAACCATGTCGGCCGGCGAGTTGCACAAGGCGACGATCGCGCTGGGTCAGTCCTACGCCAAGAACCCAAACGACAAGCGGATCGCGACGAATTACGCCGCGGCGCTGCAAATGGATGGCGACGCCGACCAGTCGCTCGCCGTGATGCGCAAACTGGCGATCGCGCTGCCGAAGGACCGCGACGTGCTCGCCGCCTATGGCAAGGCACTTGCCGCCAACGGGCAGTTCGAGCCGGCGCTCGATGCGGTGCGCCGCGCGCAGACACCGGAATATCCCGACTGGAAGCTGGTGTCGGCGGAAGCCGCTATTCTCGACCAGCTTGGCCAGAGAGACGGGGCGCGCCAGAATTACCGCAAGGCGCTTGACCTCAAGCCGAACGAACCTTCGATCCTTTCCAATCTCGGCATGTCCTATGTGCTGGAAGGTGATCTGCGCACGGCTGAAACCTATATGCGCTCGGCGGCCCAGCAGCCGAATGCCGACAGCCGCGTCCGCCAGAACCTGGCGTTGGTCGTCGGCCTGCAGGGCCGCTTCGACGAGGCCGAGACGATCGCCTCGCAGGAACTGTCGCCCGAACAGGCGCAGGCGAACGTGACTTACCTTCGCCAGATGCTCGCCCAGCAGAACGCCTGGAGCCAGCTCAAGGACCAGGACAAGACAAAGCCCGCCACCAACTGACGGCGCAACGCCATACATATCGATGTTGGCGCTGCCCCTCATTGCCCTGCCGGGCATTTCTCCCCGTAAACAGGGAGAAAGAAGCTGACTGACCATCGGCGCCCTTCCTGCAACGCTTGTCGTTGGCGAAACCGTCGATGACCCGGCTTTCTCCCCGTCACTATACGGGGAGAAATGCCCGGCAGGGCAATGAGGGGCAGCGCCGGCCTGTCAAGAATGCGTTACTGGCTGCTCGACGCCGGCTGGTCGCCGAAAATGCCGCGCTCGCTGACCTGGATGCCGGCGGGACCCAGAATGATGGCGAACAGCACCGGCAGGAAGAACAGGATCATCGGCACGGTGAGCTTCGGCGGCAAGGCCGCGGCCTTCTTCTCGGCGGCGTTCATGCGCATGTCGCGGCTTTCGCCGGCAAGCACGCGCAGTGCGTGCGCCACCGGCGTGCCGTAGCGCTCGGCCTGGACCAGCGCCTGCGACACCGACTTGACCGATTCCAGGCCGGTGCGGCTTGCAAGATTCTCGTAGGCCTGCTTGCGTTCCTGCAAGTAGGAAAGCTCGGCATTGGTCAGGATGAACTCTTCGGCAAGCGCCACCGACTGCGCGCCGATCTCGTCGGCGACCTTACGAAACGCCGCCTCCACCGACATGCCGGATTCGACGCAGATCAGCATCAGATCGAGCGCGTCCGGCCACGCCATCTGTATCGACTGCTTGCGCTTGGTGGCGCGGTTGTTGACATAGAGCACCGGCGCGTAAAAACCGGCATAGGCGACGACGATACAGACGAACAACTTGATGAGAGGCGGCTGCTCCGGCAACCCGCCGAGCACGAACAGATAGATCGCAGCCAGGGCAAAGCCGACAAATGGCAGGATCAGACGGAAGAAAAGGAAACGCGTCAACGGATTCTGCCCGCGGAAGCCAGCCACCTTGAGTTTCTGCAAGGTGCCTTCATCGGCAAGGGCGCGCCTGAGGTCCAGCCGGTCGACAATATTGCGCATGCCGATCGACTGTTGCTCGCGCAGGCCCTTGCGGCGGCGATCGGCATCGAGGGCAAGCCGCGCACGCTGCTTGGCGCGCAGTTCGTCGCGCTCCAGCGCCACCGATTTCATGCGCGCCTTGAGCTGGTTTCCGCCAAAGGCAGGCAGCAGCGTGAACACGGTGGCAAACACCGCAATGCCGACCAGCAGGGCAATCAGAAATGCCGGATCGGTAAGGGTTTTGACGACGTTCTCGGTCATGCGCTCGAAATCCTAAACCTCGAAGTTCATCATCTTGCGCATCACCAGGATGCCGATCGACATCCAGACCGCGGAGCAGCCGAGGATCAGATTGCCGACGCTGGTGGTGAACAAAGGCATGATGTAGTTCGGGCTGGTCAGGTAGACGAGACAGGCGACGACGAAGGGCAAGGCGCCGATGATCACCGCTGACGCCTTCGCTTCCATCGACAGCGCCTGGACCTTGGCCTTCATCTTCTTGCGGTCGCGAAGCACCCGCGAAAGATTGCCCAGAGCCTCGGAAAGATTGCCGCCGGCCTGGGACTGGATCTGGATGACGATGCCGAAGAAGCTCGCCTCGGTGCACGGCATCGTCTCGGCCATGCGCATGCTGGCGTCGGGGATCGACAGGCCCATCTGCTGCGAATCGATGATGCGGCGGAACTCGGTCTTCACCGGTTCGGGCGATTCATTGGCGATCAGGCGGACGGCGTCGTTCAGCGGCAGGCCGGATTTGACCGCACGCACGATGATGTCGAGCGCGTTCGGAAATTCGTTGAGGAACGCCTTGACCCGGCGGGCGCGGCTAAACGAAACGAACCAGCGTGGCAGGCCGAGGCCACCGACCAGCAGCGCACCCGGCAAGACATACAAAGGCGCACCGGCGAAATAGGCAAGAAACGTCAGGACGACGCCGCAAACCGCCGAGTAGAGATAGAAGCGCTCGAGCGAGACCTTCATGCCTGCCTGACGGATCTGGGCCTTCAGGGGCGGCTTTTTGGCGAGGCTCTGGCTGGTTTTGTGCTTCTGTTCGAGGTCCTTCAGTGAATCCTGAACCGATTTGCGCCGCTTGGCCGCTTCCGCCACGCGATCGCGCGAAGCCTTGACGACGGCACCATCCGTCTCGGCGGTCTTGATCGTTTCAAGCCGCCTGCCGACCTGCTTTTCGGTGCTGATCCGGTTGAACAGAAAAGCATAGGCGACCGCGCCGGCGCTGAAGCCGGCGAGCACGATAAATGCCAACACGGTGCCGTCAATTCCAAACATCGGCCTTGGCCCCTACGCCTCCAAATGGATCAGTCAGCGCGTTTCTCCATCGCCTCGAGCGCATTGGCGAGGCGCTGTTCCTCGCCATAGTAGCGGGCGCGCTCCCAGAAATGCGGACGACCGATGCCTGTCGAAACGTGCTCGCCCAGCAGCCTGCCGTTCGCGTCCTCGCCTTTGATGTTGTAGAGAACGATGTCCTGCGTGATGATGACGTCGCCCTCCATTCCGATCACCTCGGTGATATGGGTGATGCGCCGCGATCCGTCGCGCAGGCGTGCGGCCTGGATGATCACGTCGACGGAACCGACCACGATTTCACGCACGGTTTTCTGCGGCAGCGTGTAACCGCCCATCGCGATCATCGATTCGATGCGGTTCAGGCATTCGCGCGGGCTGTTCGAGTGGATCGTGCCCATCGAGCCGTCATGGCCGGTGTTCATCGCCTGCAGAAGATCGAACACTTCAGGTCCGCGCACTTCGCCGACGATGATGCGCTCGGGCCGCATGCGCAGGCAGTTCTTGACCAGATCACGCATGGTCACCTCGCCCTCGCCCTCGAGGTTGGGCGGGCGGGTTTCCAGACGCACCACATGCGGCTGCTGCAGTTGCAGCTCGGCCGAGTCCTCGCAGGTGATGACGCGCTCATCGCGGTCGATATAGTTGGTCAGGCAATTGAGCAGCGTCGTCTTGCCCGAACCGGTACCGCCTGAAATGACGATGTTGCAGCGGACGCGGCCAATGATCTTGAGAATCTCGGCGCCGGGCGGCGAAATGGCGCCGAACTTGACCAACTGGTCGAGTGTCAGCTTGTCCTTCTTGAACTTGCGGATGGTGAGAGCGGCGCCGTCGATGGCGAGCGGCGGCGCGATGACGTTGACGCGGGAGCCGTCGGGAAGGCGCGCGTCGCAGATCGGGCTCGATTCATCGACGCGGCGGCCAACCTGGCTGACGATGCGCTGACAGATGTTGAGGAGCTGCTGGTTATCGCGAAAACGGATGCCGGTCTGCTCGACCTTGCCGTTGACCTCGATATAGACGTCCTTGGAGCCGTTGACCATGATGTCGGCAATGTCGTCGCGAGCGAGCAACGGCTCCAGTGGCCCGTAACCGAGCACGTCATTGCAGATGTCCTCGAGCAGTTCTTCCTGCTCGGCGATCGACATCGCGAAATTCTTGATCGCGATGATGTCGTTGACGATGTCGCGGATTTCCTCGCGCGCGCTTTCGGGATCGAGCTTGGCGAGCTGCGACAGGTCGATGGTGTCGATGAGCGCGGCAAAGACCTGGCTCTTGGTGTCGTAGTAGGTTTCGCTCTTTTGGCGCTGGAGCTTTTTCGGCTCCGGCGCCAATGGCGGCGCCTCGACAGCACGGCGTGCGGGCGGCGCGGCAGACACGCCAGGCGTGCCGGATGACGGCGGCGGTGCGGGTTTGGCGAGAACCGCCGTTTCCGCAGGTTTTGCCGCCGGCGCGGCAGGCGCAGGTGCCGGCTGACGGAATTCCGGGGTGAACCGGCTGCCGTCGTCGCTGCCTCTTTTACCAAACATGATCGATTACCAATTCCGCTCCGGAAGCATCACTTCTTGCCGCGCGAGAGCTTGCCAAGGAGATTGCCGAGGCCCGCTTTCTTTCTTGCCTTGATTTCGCTGCGCCCGGTCAGCACATGCGCAATCTCGTTGATAATGCCGACAACCGGGTTCCTGGCATCCATTTCGCCGAGCATGCGCCCGTTGTTGGCGGCGTTTCCGAACAGCAGCGGCTCGAAAGCAATGACCGACATCGGCGACAGGCCGAGCGAATCGGCGAAGTCGGACGACGAAATCTCCGGGCGCTTCGGCACTCCGGCCTGGTTGATGATCAGCTTCGGCGGCGGATCGTTCGGGCGAAGCCGCTTGAACATGTCGGCCAGATTCTTGGTGTTGCGCAGATTGGCCAGCTCCGGCGTCGCCGTGATCACGATCTCGTCGGCTTTGACCAGTATGTTCTTCGTCCAGCCCGTCCAGACGTGCGGAACATCGAGCACCAGCAGCGGCACGCTGCGCTGCGCCGTGTCGATAAGCTGGGTGAAAGCCTCCGGGTCGAAATCGTAGACCCGATCGAGCGTTGAAGGCGCTGCAAGCAGCGACAGGTGCTCGGCGCACTGGGCAAGCAGCCGATCGAGATAGACCTCGTCGAGGCGCTCCGGTGAGAAAACGGCTTCGGCAATGCCTTGCGCCGGATCCTGATCGAAATTGATGTTGGCGGTTCCGAAAGCCAGGTCGAGGTCGGCGACAACCACTTCCGACTTGAACAGCGACGACATCGCCCAGGCCACATTATGGGCAATGGTCGAGGAGCCGACGCCACCCTTGGCGCCGATAAAGGCGATCGAGCGGCCGATCGGCTCGGCTTCCGGATCAACGAAAATCGTCGAAATCACGCTGACGATATCGGCCATCGATACCGGCGCGATGACATATTCGGAAATGCCGGAGCGGATGAGCTCGCGATAGAGCCCGACATCGTTGTAGTGGCCGATGACCACGACCTTCGAGGTCGGATCGCAGTATTCGGAGAGCTGCGTGAGCTGCTCGAGCAATTGCTTCGGCTCGCTGCGCGATTCCAGCAGGATCAGGTTCGGCGTCGGCGCCGATTGGTAGAACTCGATGGCGGTGGCGATGCCGCCCATATGGACCTTCAGATGGGCCTTGGCCATGCGGCGATCCTCGCCGGCGCGCTCGATCGGATTAGCAACGCCCTCGGTCTCGCAAAATGCCTGGATCGAGATGCGCGGAATCGGCCGCAGCGCCTGCATGGCGGCGACATCCTGCTGCGAGCTTTCGCCGCCGTCTAACCCCGTGTCGTAGGCAAGATTGCTCATTGTCATTTCTTTCCGTGACTTGTCTTCCCGTGACTGGCGCGGCTCAAGCTCAATACTCGACTTCCGAATTGCCGAGGAACTCGTCCGAAATGCCTCGCTCGCGGTAGACGTCGATCACCCCGCTGCGATTTTCTGCGTCGATAACGGATTGCTTGCGGGGCCCGAGCAGATCGGTAGGGTTTGCGATCTGGGCGGCAAGATTGTTCTGATACGAGCAGCCGAAATCGGCATAGTGCTTGTTTTCCGAGGTTTGCAGCAGGTCTTCGGGCCAGCGTCCGCATCTGCCGGTCTGCGCCTTCACCGTGACATAGGCGACGCGGATCGGCGCGGACGCTTCGGGCGAAGCCGACTGGTAGGTGGTGATGACGATCCGGCTGCGGCTGATGCCGCTGGCAATCGCAAGCCTGGCGAAATCGCGACCGGCCGCGGTCGCGGCGATCTCGTTCGCCGAACCGCTCGGGATCGAGATCGTCAAGGTCGGAGCGGCGCTCTTGTCATAGCCATCCAGGAAGCCGAGAAGCGTGTCGCGCTGCGACCCGGTCATGCCGCGATCGCCGGCGCCGACCGGAAGGTCGATCTTCTGGTTTTTCTCGGCAATGACGATCGGATGGTTGGTGCGATAGTCGTCCGGAACAGCGCCGACCGTGATGCTGTCCCGGTTGGCGCAGCCCGCCAGCATTGCGGCGACCGCAACCGCCAGGAGCGGAACGACCGGCTGGCTGATCCGCGACCGGCCGGACCGCATCGCTGCGATGATTGTCCTTGGCTTCAATGCTGACCGAGACATGTCCGCTTCCCCCTTACTTGTAGATGAAGCCGACGACGCCGTGGTAACGGCCGTTGGGCTTGTCGGTCTGCATGGTGCCGTAGACGCGATTGACACGGCCAAGGAACATGCCAGCGCCATCGCTGGCGGCGTTGAAATTGTCGTCCGGCTTGGCAAGGGCGTTGCGCGTCACCGGCTTCACCAGATAGGGCGTAATGATGATGACCAGCTCGGTCTCGTTGCGGACGAAATCCCGGCTGCGGAACAGCGTGCCGAGCACCGGAATCTTGGTCAGCCCAGGCAGGCCGTTGACGGCTTGCCTGATGTCATCCCGTACCAGGCCGGCGATCATCATCGAGCCGCCGGAAGGCAGCTCCACCGTGGTGTCGGCCAAGCGTTTACGGAGCGACAGGACGTTCGTGCCGGGGCTTGTTACACCCTCGGATAAGGATACCGATGCCTCGGTCGTCGGCTCGGAAACCGACGTCCTGACCTTCAGGCTGATGCGGCCGGGAGACAGCACCACCGGCTGGAATTCCAGGCCAATGCCGTATTCGAGCTTCTCGATGTCATACGTCTTCACACCGGTCTGGTTATCGTCGGACACAGCTTGGGAAACGCCGGTCACCATATTGTACTCGCCGCCGACCTTGAAGGTCGCCTTCTCGCCGGATACAGCCGTCAACGTCGGCTCGGCCAGGGTTTTCATGACGCCTGACTGCTCCATGGCGTTGATATAGGCGTCCAGCGTCGAGGTGCCGATAGCCAGGCCAGAGTTCGACAGCGACTTGCCCAGGCCGGTGAAATTGTCGCTCAACGCGCTCCAACTGATGCCATTGCTGCTGCCGCTGCCGATCAGGTTGACGCCGAGCTGCTTCATCACCGAGCGGCTGACTTCGGCCACCGTCACTTTCAGCGTCACCTGGTCGTCGCCGATGATCTGCAGCAGGTTGACGATCTGGCTGACGCGACGCTCGGAATCCGGATTGTCGATGTCGACACCGGCTTCGGCCGAGCCGCCGGAGGCGGTCTGCGAATACTGTCCCGTGGTCGCTTCACCGCCGGACACGAAGATGGTGGCCAGCTGTTCCGCGCGCTTGGCATCCAGCGGAGTGTCCACGGTTCCGGTCAGGACGACGTTGTCGTTCAGCAATTCGACCGTGATGCTCGATGACGGTATGAAGCGCCTGATATAGTCTTCCAGTCCGGCGACGTCGCGTTCGACCGCCAGGTCGAGGCTGACAATCTGTTCGCCATTAGGGCCGAAGACGAAGATGTTGGTGTCGCCGACCGCCTTTCCGAAGAGATAGATGCGCCTGGCGGTGCGGGTCACCGCATCGGCGACCGCCGGGTTGGCGACGAGAATATCGTAGGCATCGCTCGGCAGGTCGATGACCACCGATTTATTGAGACCGAGCTTGACGCGCTGGGTGGCGGTCGAAGCCGACACCTCGGCGCCTGCCGCATTCGCCTCGATGAGGCCATGTGCATTCGTTCCAAGCAGGAACAGGCCGAGAGCCGCAGCCAGTGTGACCGGAGCGTTTAACCTCATTGCCTTGCTCCCACTTCGGAAACTTCGCCCGACTTGATCAGGCGCACTGTTCCGCGCCGGCCATTGCCGGAAACGAGATAGTCGGCCTCGCCCAGATTCTTCTCCTGGGTGTCGGTGATCGACCGCAGCGCCAATGTCAGGCGATCCGCCATCTGCTGGGCGACGGTGATGATTTCCGCCTGCTGCGGTGTCAGTTCCAGCGTCGCGGTCTGGCCGACCCTGGTCCGCTTGCCTTCCTCGTCCTCCTGGATGGTCTGGTCGATCGCCAGGACGCGAATGTTCTTGAGGATGGTCTCGGTGGTAAAGCCGCTGCCGCCGGCTGCCGGATCGGCCCTGCGGGTCATGATGACGTCGACGAAATCATTGGGAAGAATGAAGCCGCCGGCCGACGTGTCGGCCGATACGGCTGTGGCGACGGCCCGCATGCCGGAGGGCAGGATCGACGACATGAAGCTCTGTCCCTCGCCGATCAGCTTGGAGCGCCGCAACGGCTCACCGGCATACATCGCCACACGGGCGACGCCGCCTTTCAGCTTCTCCAGCGCATCGGGCTCCGCGGCGCGGGTTATGAAATTCGCGTTGATGCCGTCGGCCGGCCAGGACTGCCAACTGATGTTGTTCTCCAGCGGACTGCCCATCGGAACGTCGCCGGACAGGACAAGCACGTCCTGCAGCGCGATTGCCGGCGCCTGGGGGCCGGAATCGACGATTTGAGGCGGCGGCGTCGCCACCATGTTTTTTGCGACATATCCTGCGCCACCCGCCGCGGCGACCGCCACGCCCAGAATGATCAGTCGGGATGCTGGCATCTGTCCGAACCTCGTCCTTGGCAAACAAACTAGCCAAGCCGGACCATGCAGCGGCAATCGTCAAAACAAGGTTAATTTAATACTTACGATCGTGATTAATTTAAGGTTTACATAAATTTGAGGCATCGGTCCGGACCGCAAAAAAGGCGGCCAAAGCCGCCTGTTTAAACGCCAAATCGAATGTGAAAGGCAGGCCTGACGCGGGAAGAATCAGGCCGCCAGGCTTGCGAGCGCCCATGCCATCAACGGGGAAGCCGGAAAGGTGAGCAGGCCGCCAATGCCAAGCGCAATGCCATAGGGAACGCCTGATGTCTCGTCGGCGAAATGGCGTAAAAACGGATTGTGGCTTGTGACGGCCGCAAGCGGCGATTTCCGATAGACGAGGATGGCGAGCGTCAGCAGGCCACCGATGACGGTCGAAACCAGGAGGTATTCGACGAGGTGGATGTTCAGCCCCATCCAGACGGCGCTGGCGGCCAGCAGCTTGGCGTCGCCGCCGCCCATGCCGCCGAGCGCGAACAGCCCGAAGGTCACGGCGAGGACCAGGCCGCCGGCGGCAAAATGCCAGCCATAGCTTGCCCAGTCCATGCCAGTCAGCGGCGCGACCAGGGCGAAGACGGCGACAAGCAGCACCGGCACGCGATTGGCGATCGTCATCGACAGCATGTCGGAGATCGCGGCAAAAAGCATGCAGAACGGAAAGACAACGAAGATCAGGGCTTCAAGCATGGGCGCGGCGCCTGTGGTCGAACTGTGCCTGGCCCCAGCCTAGGCATGTCCGACTAACGATTGGTGAGGCCGAAATTTCAAATGGTCCGATACGATTAGATAAGGGCCGCCAGTGCGGCGGCCCTTATCTGGAAACAGCTGAACGCAGTTAGGGGGCGACGGGGGCGTTGGTCACCGCGTTTCCGATAACGTTGAACTTGGTGTTCAGGGCAGTGCCGAGCTGGCCGGCGCCGACCATGATGGCGAGCGCGATGAGAGCGGCGATTAGACCGTATTCGATAGCGGTCGCGCCGGATTCGTCTTTCACAAAACGTGCAATAAGATTAGACATTCGAGAGCTCCTACTCCAGGTGTTACAGCACTTCCGTCAACTTCTCTGTTGGTTGATCGGATGCTGACAATCTATCGAGAAGCTCTTTCGATCGACTTAATAAACAGCCTTACCGATTCCTTTCCGGCTTCGATGACATTGCGTGGTTAACCGCAGACTAAGTGACGCCTATGGACCCGACAGGCGCGGCAGGCTGCGAAAGGCGCAATTTAGCGACCTGGTTCCTCGACACAGTGATGTTGACGATCGGTGATCGGCAGCGAACGTCGATAAATCCCGTCTTTGAGACTAGCGGATGCATCCCCCCTTCGTCATCCCAGAGCGAAGCGACGCGGCGCCACCCCGTTCCGCGAAAAAGCTCGAACCATTCTGGATTGGCCTTCTCGATCAGCTCGATCTTCCACTGGCGCGGCCAGCGCTACAGCGACTTCTCGCGCCGGATGGAGTCGCGAATGTCGAAATGTTCCTCGTACCAGACCAGGCGCTGCACGCCGTAGCGGCTGGTGAAGCGCGAGCCTTCGCCGGATTTGTGCTCCGGCATACGGCGGCCAAGATCGTGCTTCTGGCTCGCGGTCATATAGCCGGTCATGGACAAAGGGTAGCTCGGACCGTTGCGGATGCAAGTGCCGTTCTGGGCCGCTGCATTCTTCGGCTGATGTCACGGCATGGATCCCAGGGTCTGCGCTGCGTCGCTTCGCTCCTTGCTCCGCCCTAGGATGACGAAGACATGGTGGCTTGTGGCTAACCCGGATATCTCACACAGTTGAAGTGCATCGGGGCTGCGAATCAGAGAAAATTGTTTTGCGACAACAGCTTAGCTTTGATCGCGAGGCGCCCCGATGCAAACAGAGTGTAGCGCAGAACAGTTTGATTTTGCACCCGTCGAAAGGCGCGCGGTTGTGGCTGTTTTTGACGGCGGGACGATCACTTCGGATGCCGGCGCGCTTCTGCTGGGGCTGACGGACCGGGCGATCGGACTGGTCGGCCGCTTTGCCCGTTGCTTCACGGACGCGCGCAACGGGGACTTGATCGAGCATGAAGTGGAAGACACTGGTTGGCCAGCGCATCTTCGCCATGGCGCTCGGCTATGAAGACCAAGCAAGATCAGTGCTTTCGCTGCGGTCCGGGCCGTGAGCGAAGGACGGCTGCATCAAAATTCCTGTGTACGCGCAAAATACGGGATGATCGTGGCAGCAAAACATTGATGAAACGTATCGGCACCACTTGCCGAATCGATGATCGTTCGATTGGCGCGCGGCTGCCGGTTCAGTGAACCCGGTAGAGGACGAGTGGCTGGTCCAGCGTCTCCGATATCGGCTCAAGCCAGGACGGAGCGTCCCCCTTGACGATATCCGCCATCAGGCCGTTGGGCGCCCAATCCACCAGCGACCCGGTCTCGTCATTTCCGGGACAGAAGGCGAGCAGTCCGATCTTCTCGCGTCGCATGACTGCATGCGCCTGATCAGGCGTTCCCATGAAGGCATCGAGCACCGCGATATTGCCAGCATTGTTGCGGTGATAAGGCCCTGCGAGAACCCGGTGAGGCGTCGTCGCGATCATCGGTGCGCCAAGGTTCGAGATCGTCAGCACCGTGGTCAGCGGCTGTTGGGCCAGCAAGGCATAAGTTGCATCGGCGGTACAGGACAGTTTGCCCTTGCCGGCGGTTGTGGCGCCAGCGTTCTGCCTCGGCGCGATGGCATTGGCGATCGCATGCGAACCGGCGCTCCATACCAGCGTCAGCGAAATCAGCCAGGCGAAGACCATTTTGAGCGTCGCCTTGGCGGTGCGCCCCTGCGCATCGCGCCTCGCGGCCGCCACCATTGCGGCAAGCGGGATGATGGCGAACGGCAGCGAGAAACTCGTACCGCGTATCTGCCAGACGCTGACGGCGGTGGCTGCCACCAGGAAGCCGAGAAGCATCACTTCAGGCCGTCGCACGCCGTGCCGCAGCGTCGCCGTGACAAGTATCCCCACAGCAATGGCCGGCGTCGCATAATTCTGGGCGACATTCTCGGGTTGCAACGCGACTATGTTCCATAGCGGTTGCGCCTCGGCCACAGAATTCAGCCAAAAATCGCGCATCCTTGGATCGAGTCCGACAAAAGGGTCGCCCAAGCATTGCGGGGCGATCAGGATCGCGGCGGCGCCGACGGCGATCGCCAGGATCAGGAGACCGGCAAGCCGCGCCGGCGTCCCCTTCGAAATAGTGACGGTGGCAGTGGCGGCAAGCCCGAGCCCGCCCAGCAGGGCGACCACAGCCAGCCGTGCCGAATAGGCGTCGCACTGCGCGATCCACCATGACGATGGCGGCACGGTCGCAACGAGCGCGAGAGCGGCCGCGCCGGCGAAGCCAAGGCCGAAACCGATCGCATCGCCGGGACCGTCCTTGCGTGAAAACAACAGCGCCGCCGCCACGCAAGCGCCTGCCACCGCGACATAAGGCGCGGTCTCCATGCCGATCGCCAGCATCAGGGCAGCGCAAACGCCGCTGCCCGCTGCCCTGCGCCATCCGGGCGCCAGCAGCAGCTTCACCATGGCCAGGGCGAACACGACCTGGAGGTTGTGATGGTCCAGCGCCCGCGCGGTAAACAGGCCCATGGCATTCAGCGTTATGGCGCCGATCACCAGCGCCGGAAGCATTGTGTGCGGACCGGCCAGCAACCGCGCCGCCCGGACGATGAGAAACAGCGCCGCGATGCTGAGCAAGGCCGGCCAAAGTATCTCGGCAACCACCTCGCCCGCGGCCATGCTGCCGGTCAGCGCCGCCACTGCCAAAACGATCGCCGCAATCGGCACGTCGACGATGCGCGACCAGTGCATGACGAAGCCGCCGTCCGGCCCCATGCGGTACTGGTGGAGGTCGAACCACGATTGTCCGCCCAGCCAGTCGCGGATCTGCGCCAGCCGCATCATGCTGTCGTTATCGCCGCCAGAATCGAACAATGTCGGGAAACCGGTCGCGGCCTGCGCACCGACCATCACCAGCGCCGCGAGCAGGCTCGTGGCGAGGTCGGCCTTCCAACCTTCAAGACGCGACGGCCGCGCGATAGCGAGCGTGGTGGCGTTGGACATGTCGATGGTTCCGGTGAATTCGTCCCAACTTAAACCTAGCCTTAACGGCTTCAATAAATAGTAAACCTCCAGGTGCGGAGCGGACGCGGACCGGTCGCGGCCCCATTCCACCCCGCCGGAGTTCCACGATGCCACACAGCACGCGTCCCGACCTGACAATCGCGATCCTGATTCCTTGCTACAATGAGGAACAAACCATTGGCGACGTCGTGCGTCGCTTTCGCGAGACGCTGCCGGCCGCAACAGTCTACGTCTACGACAACAATTCGCGCGATCTCACCGCGCTCAAGGCGCGCTCCGCCGGCGCCATCGTGATCCGCGAAGCGCGGCAAGGAAAAGGCAATGTCGTACGGCGCATGTTCGCCGATATAGACGCCGATATCTATCTCATGGCCGATGGCGATGGCACCTATGCGCCGGAAGACACGCCGCTTCTCATCAACACGCTGATCACCGAGCGCTGCGACATGGTGGTCGGCACGCGTCGCGGCGTGACCGCGGATGCTGGCCGATCCGGACATGCCTTCGGAAACCGCATCTTCAACAGCCTCTACAAACGCCTTTTCGGACGCGACTTTACCGATATCTTCTCCGGCTATCGCGCTTTTACGCGACGTTTTGTGAAGAGCTTTCCGGCCGTCTCCGGCGGATTCGAGATCGAGACGGAAATGTCCGTCCACGCCTCGCAGCTCAAACTGCCGGTCGCCGAAATCCTGCTCGACTATGGCCGCCGGCCGGAAGGGTCGTCGTCGAAACTGTCCACCGTCCGCGATGGCGCCAAAATCCTGCTGATGTTCGCGATGCTGATGAAGGAGACACAGCCTTTCCGTTTCTTCGGAGCCATCGCCGCCGTACTCCTGGTTGCCAGCCTGATCCTGATGGCGCCGGTGTTGGTCGAATATTTCGAGACCGGCCTGGTCCCGCGCATGCCGACCTGGGTGCTGTCCATCGGCTTGCTGCTGCTCTCGATACTGATGGCCGTGACCGGGCTCATTCTCGACTCGGTGTCGCGCGGCCGGGCGGAACAGAAGCGTATCTTTTATCTCTCCCTTCCGAATTTCGGCGCGGGCAAAGCCGACGCGATCATCGGCGCCAGCCGCCGCGACGTAGCCTGACGTCCACCATCGGAGCCGCACCCATGAATAGAGAAACCACAAACCGCATCCGCTTCGTCCTCGAGGATGTGCTGCCGCCGATCGTGCGGGACTCCGCCCTGTTCCGGGGCGTCGCCAGTATGGCCTGGGGCGGCCACATCACCCGGCTTGCGGCCTTCCGTGAGCGTGCGCCGTTCCTGACGGCCGATGAATACGAAACGCTCTATCGCGAGCATCCGCGCGTGCATGAGGGCACGGACAATTCCGAAGCCTGCATCGAGCGCATCATCGCCGACACGGTCGGCGACAGCGTCTGCGATGTCGGCTGCGGCACGGGCGTATTGATCAAGCGCATCCGCGAGGCGCGGGATGGCGCCGGCCATTATACCGGCGTCGACTTCGTGGTGGCGGACGCGGCGGCGATCCCCGGCGTCGACTACGTTGCCGCTCGTATAGAATATCTGCCCTTTCCAGATGCGGCCTTCGACACGGTCATCTGCACGCATGTCATCGAACACGTTCTGGAATACCGGCAGGCGATCGCCGAACTGCGCCGCATCTGCCGCACGCGCCTGATCATCGTCGTGCCGCGCGAGCGCGAATACCGCTATTCGTTCAACCCGCATTTCAACTTCTTCCCCTACACGCATTCCTTCCTGCGGGCCGTGCATCCGGTGCCGCGGAATCATGCGTGCGTGGATATCGGCCGCGATATCTATTACTCGGAAGACCGGCTGGAAGCCTGAAGCCGTGGGAGTCTATTCGTTTCCCGTTCTCGCAGGGCTCGTGCTGACGCCTCTGCTGATCTCGGCGGGTCAGGTGCTGTTCAAACTGACCAGCGCGCGGGCCGGCGGCACGGACGTTCCGAGTGTGCTCGCGCTGTTCGCCGACCCTTACCTGATCGCCGCCTTCGCCATATACGGCTTTGGCACCATCGTCTGGATCTATGTGCTGAAATCCGTTCCGCTGACGGTCGCCTATCCGTTCATGGCGCTGACCTTTTGCGCCGTGCCGCTGCTCGCCTGGTCGCTGCTCGGCGAACAACTCAGCCTGCGCTACGGGCTCGGTGCCGCGCTGATCATCGCCGGACTGCTCGTCGTCAACGGTTGATGCCCCTTTAGCTAATCCCCAGCGTCAGACATGGCGGCTGCAGGCCGGCCGGCAGCGCGACCGTCAGTCAAAGAACCTAATTCCCTGTGCAGAGGAACTAGGAGAGGGCGGGCCGCTCCTGGCGATCCCAGCTCCCAGGCGATCAAACTGCCGAGCCGACATCTTCACAGCTCCCCTCCGCTTAACCCTTGCTTCACCAATCTCGTTCATGTTCCGTTGAGCAAATTGCCGCCGTGGAGCGCTTCAATGACCGGGCCGAGATCGTCCTTTCCGTTTGCCGCGCTGCTTGCCGCCACCGCCTTCGTCGTGACGGCTAAGGCCGGCGCCGGCATCGAGGTCACCATGAACCAGGCGAAGATCGTCAAATTGTCGCGCGCTGCCGATACGATCGTCGTCGGCAATCCGGCGATCGCCGACGCCTCGGTGCAGGATGCTTCGACGATCGTGCTGACGGGCAAGGGCTTCGGCGTCACCAATCTCGTCGTCCTCGATCAGGAGGGCCGTCCGATCGTCGACGAGCAGATCACCGTCGTGCGACAGGACGCGTCCTCGGTGCGCATCTATCGACGCGCCGAAATACAGACCATGTCGTGCACGCCGTATTGCGAAAGCTCATATAAAAGCGAGGCGGAGAAGACCTCGGAAGCCGAGATGAGCGCCGGCCAGTAAGCGACCCGACTGTTTCGTCTCGCTGAAAAATCCGCTTCGGTTATCGGCCTGTTAAAACCTCCCCTTCGAATTTAACGATCATCAAAACCGCACTTCAATGGGTTTGCGCTAATGTTGCCCGACACCCCCTAAGGGATCGGCAGGCACGGGACATGAGCAAAGCAGGACGATCAAGCCTTTCAGCGCGCTTCCTTGGCGACCGGCGCGGCAGCACCGCTTTGGAGTTCGCGATGCTTGCGGTGCCATTTGCGCTCCTCGTCTTTGCCATACTGGAGAGCTGCATTTCATTTGCCGGGCAAGAGGTGATGGCCAATATCACCGACGATGTCGCGCGCCAGCTGCGGACTGGCCAGATAAGGCAGGCCAACGTGACCGAGGCGACGCTGAAGTCCATGATTTGCAGCCGGCTGGAGATCATGGTCGCCAAGGACTGCCCGGGATTGGAAGTGGATCTGCGCGCGTATCCGAGCTTCGCCGCTGCGGCCCAGGCGGGCTTCAATATCCAAGACGGCGAAATCGCGTTGACCGGCACGACCCCCTCGACTTTTACGGTATCCCCGGGCTTGGCTGAATCGATAAACATGCTGCGGGTTTTTTACAAATGGCCCGTCATGACCGATTTCATGGCCAAGTCGATGGCCAATCTGAAAGACGGCAACACGCTGCATTTCGCATCGATGACCTGGAAGAACGAGCCGTTCGACGACTGAAAATGCAAACCGCTGCGTGGGAAAAGGACGATAGCATGGGGCGTGCGGGGGCACATATGAGGACCGCTGGGATCTGCGCGAAAGCCATACGGTTCTGCCGTGATCGCCGCGGTGTCGCGGCGGTTGAGTTTGCCTTCATCGTGCCTGTCCTGCTGATGATGTACTTCTTGACCATGGAAGCCTCGCAAGCCATCGAGACCAACAAGAAGGTCAGTCGCATCGGCAGCATGGTGGCGGATCTCGTCACCCAGCAGCAGACCGTCACGCCAGCCGAACTCGATGCGATCATGCAGATCGGCAACTCCACCCTTCAGCCGTACAACCGATCGGACCCGGAAATCATCATCACCGCAATAGAGGTCACGAACGAACCGACGCCGCGGGTGCTGGTCGCCTGGTCACGCAAGATGGTCGGCGACGCCTTCAGTGCCGGCGCCGCCAAGGAATCCATCACCACGGTTCCACCGCAGCTTGGGGTCAAGGGCACGTTTCTCGTTCGCGTCGAAAGCAATCTCGCATACGAGCCGATCATCACCTGGTCGGCGGACAGTGAAAAGCGGCTTGGCTTCAGTTCGGCTTTCAACTCGATATCGATGGGCGAAACCTATTTTCTCAGGCCGCGCAGGAGCCCGACCATTACCTGCGACACCTGCTGAAACGGCGGCGCCCGATCGCCATTGCTATCGGCCCGACAGCACGATGGCTGAGGATGCCTTGCATGTCGCATGTGAGTTCCCTCTCGTTTTCGTCGATCCACGCCGATGCCGGCGACAATTCCACCATCGCGCCCGGATGTGCACACAGCCGTCTGGTTCCGAATTGCCAATGGCGGCGCGGCCGCCTATGTCTGGGCGGACAGACAAACGATAATAATGATCCCCTGCAATGGCGCGCGCCTTCCTTTTTGTTCTCGATTCCTTCGGCATCGGCGGCGCGGCCGACGCAGAGCGCTATGGCGACACCGGTTCCAACACGTTCGGACACATCGCTCGAGCCTGCGCGGAAGGCCGGGCGGATCGCGAGGGGCTGCGCAAAGGCCCGCTTTTCGTACCCAACATGCTCTCGCTCGGCCTGGCGCACGCGGCGAAAACCGCGACAGGATTCTGCTTCGACAGCGGCGGCCTGCTTGCCTCCGCCTTCCACGGCGCGGCGCAGGAGATTTCCAGCGGCAAGGACACGCCGTCAGGCCATTGGGAAATCGCCGCCTTGCCGGTCCGCTTCGACTGGGGCTATTTCCCGGACACGGTTCCCGCCTTTCCAGCCGACCTGACCGAAGCGATCATTCGCGAAGGAGAGGTGCCGGGCATTCTCGGCAATTGCCATGCTCCGGGCACCGAGATCATCGAGCGGTACGGCGAGGAACATGTCCGCACCGGCAAGCCGATCTGCTACACTTCGGTCGACTCCGTCCTGCAGATCGCCGCGCATGAAGTTCACTTCGGCCTGGAGCGGCTCTACGAATTCTGCAAGGTGGTGCGCAGGCTGGTCGATCCCCTGAACATCGGACGGGTGATCGCGCGGCCTTTCATTGGCGAAACCGCCGCCAGCTTCGCACGGACGCACAACCGCCGGGACTATTCGGTGCCGCCGCCCGAACCGACCCTGCTCGACCGGCTGACGGCGCGCGGCAGCCGGGTCATCGCGGTCGGCAAGATCGGCGACATCTTCGCCCATCGCGGCATTTCGGAAGTGCGCAAGGCCGCCGGCAACATGGCGATGTTCGACAAGGCGCTCGGCGCGATGGATGACGCGGGCGACGGCGACCTCGTCTTCGCCAATTTCGTCGATTTCGACACCGAGTTCGGCCATCGGCGCGACGTTGCCGGCTATGCCGCCGCGCTCGAGGCCTTCGACCGGCGGCTGCCGGAGGCGCTTGCACGGCTGAGGGAAGGCGACCTTCTCATCCTCACGGCCGACCATGGCAACGATCCGACCTGGCACGGCACCGATCATACGCGCGAACGCATTCCGGTGATCGGAAGCGGACCAGGCTTTGGCGGCGACATTGGGTTGAGAGCGACGTTCGCCGACATCGGTGAAACCGTCGCCGAGCATCTTGGGTTGGCACGCGGCCGTCACGGCACCTCCTTCTACACAGCGATAGGCGGCCATGCCTGAGTTGCCTGAGGTCGAAACGGTGCGGCGGGGCCTGCAGCCGGTTCTGGAAGGCGCCCGCATCGCCCGCGTCGAGGCGCGCCGGCCCGACCTGCGCTTTCCGTTTCCCGAAAAATTCCTGGAGAGGCTGACCGGCAAGACGATTACGGCGCTCGGCCGCCGGGCCAAATACCTGACGATGCACCTGGAAGGCGGTCCGGTGCTGATCTGCCATCTCGGCATGTCGGGCTCGTTCCGCATCGAAACCTCCGATGGCAGCGGACTACCCGACAGCAGCGAAATGCCGGGCGCGTTTTATCATGAGCGCCCGAAGAGCGCGGTGCACGACCATGTTGTCTTCCATATCGTCTCCCCCCAAGGCGCCCGGTCCCGGGTGACCTTCAACGATCCGCGCCGTTTCGGCTTCATGCTGTTTTCGGAAGGGACGCCTGACACGCATCCGATGCTGGCGGGGCTTGGCGTCGAGCCGACAGGCAATGCGTTGGACGGCGAGCTGCTCGCCTCGCTGCTGAAAGGCCGGAAGTCGCCGCTAAAGGCAGCACTTCTCGACCAGCGGCTGATCGCTGGGCTCGGCAATATCTATGTGTCGGAGGCGTTGTGGCGCGCCGGCCTGTCGCCGTTGCGCGAGGCAGGCACCATCGCAAAGCCTGGAAAGAAGGCCAAACAGCAGCGCGACGCCCTGGCCGAAGCAATCCGCGCGGTGATCGCCGATGCGATCGCCGCCGGCGGATCGTCGCTGCGCGACTATGTGCAGACCGACGGGTCCCTGGGCTATTTCCAGCATTCGTTCGCGGTCTATGATCGCGAGGGCGAGCCCTGCTCCAAGCACGGCTGCAGCGGCCATGTAGAACGCATCGTGCAAAGCGGGCGTTCCACGTTCTATTGCCGGAGCTGTCAGTTGTGACTTAGGGGGTGTAAGCCAGGTGCCAGGGTGAACGATGCCTGATGCAAGGAGATGACCGAGTGAGGAGATACAGTCATGGCCTATGAAACGATTATCGTCGAAACCCGCGGCAAGGTCGGGCTGATCACGCTGAACCGGCCGAAGGCGCTCAATGCGCTGAACTCGCAGGTCCTGGCGGACGTGGTCGCGGCCGTGAACGGCTTCTGCGCGAATGCCGACATCGGCGCGATGGTCATCACCGGCTCCGAAAAAGCCTTCGCGGCAGGTGCGGACATCAAGGAAATGCAGGCGATCTCCTTTGTCGACGCGTATGTGCAGGATTTCTTTATCGGCTGGGAAGAGCTCACCCGAGTGCGCAAGCCCGTCATCGCGGCGGTGGCCGGCTATGCGCTCGGCGGCGGCTGCGAACTTGCGATGATGTGCGATTTCATCATCGCCGCCGACAACGCCAGGTTCGGCCAGCCCGAGATCACGCTCGGCGTCATGCCGGGCATGGGCGGATCGCAGCGCCTGACCCGTTTCGTCGGCAAGTCGAAGGCGATGGACATGTGCCTGACCGGACGGATGATGGATGCGGCGGAAGCCGAGCGTTGCGGCCTGGTGTCGCGTGTCGTGCCCGCCGGCGAATTGCTCGAGGAGGCGTTAAAGGCGGCGGCCAAGATAGCCGATTTTTCGCTGCCGTCGGTGATGATGGCGAAAGAGGCCGTCAACCGCGCCTATGAAACGACACTGGCCGAGGGGCTGCGGTTCGAGCGCCGGCTGTTTCACTCACTGTTTGCACTCGATGACCAGAAGGAAGGCATGGCGGCCTTTGTCGAGAAGCGGAAGCCAAATTTCTCGAACCGGTAGCCAAATTTCTCGAACTGGTAGATGGCGACAACATCAGCCGGGAGCGAGCGACAGCAGCGGCCCAAAAAGAAGGCGAAGCAGCGTTGACGCGCCGGAAAAGCTGAACTATAAGCCGCACCAACCGAGGCGGCCCTGTGGCTGCCCGTTTGTTTTTTGCGCCTTGCGGCATCCCGCATGCGCCCACCAGATCAGAAGAGAGGCATCATGGCCAATACCTCCTCGGCCAAAAAGGCAACGCGCAAGATCGCCCGCCGCACGGCGATCAACAAGAACCGCCGCTCGCGCGTGCGGACCTACATCCGCCAGGTCGAAGAGGCGCTCGCCTCGGGCGACAAGGCGGCCGCGCAGGCTGCTTTCAAGGTGGCTGAGCCGGAATTGATGCGCGCCGCGAGCAAGGGCGTGGTGCACAAGAATACGGCATCCCGCAAGGTGTCGCGCCTGGCCCAGCGCCTCAAGGTGTTGTCGGCCTAACCCGGATATCCGGGCTGATATACCTTTACTAAACTTGTCCTTTTCAGACCCGGCCGCTCGTGCCGGGTTTTTTCGTTTGCCGGCAAGTACTTAAAAAGAAAGCCCGCAAGCAACACCCCGCACGATTTCGAAGTTCGAATTGCTTTGCCGGCATATACCTGCCGGCTGACAGGCGCAGCCGCTGAAAGCGTTCACGGCGAAAATATCAACTGTCGAAAATCACCTTTATTTTTCAAACGGTTGCGGACGGTCATCCACAGCTTGTTCACATCGGGTGCGAGGGATGGGGGACAATTGCCTGTCAAGAAAATTATTTGATAAAATTTCGCGCGACGCGGCCTTTTTCACATTCGCCGGAAAAGGGTTTGAATCACAATGGGTTTGTCAAAACAAGCCAGTGCAACGCAGGCTCCGAACACGTTTGCGCTAACCACATTCCTTAAAAATCCGTTAGTCGTGGCCTTGCCCTATCCACAGCGATTTCGCTAAGGTCTGTCTATCGAGAGGGACGGGCCGTTGGCCCTTAACCCAGCCTGAATCGGCCAGCACAAAATGGCAGAATTCATGACGCGGATCATCTCCGCGTACGGGTTTGGTTTGCCTTTTCGATACGGTAGGGGAATGGCGTAATTGTACATGGCAGATCAATGACGCGCCGGCGTTTCGCCGGGCGGAATTGTATTGCCCTGACATGACCAAAGCGGGCTGGCTCCGAGGAGCCGGCGCCGGTTCCCCGACAATGAGGCGACATCAGCTGCCGGCGGCGGCGATGGTGTCGCTGTGAGGACACGGTCGCCGGAAACATGGATGCAGGAGGCGCATTCCCGGCGGAAAAAGGTACAAAAGGACAAGGAACTCGATCATGCAGAGCGGCATCGAAAGGGAGCTTACGGGCGACCTCCCATTCCCTGGGACCTTAACCGGAGGGGACGCTATGTCGGCTTCCATCGACGCGGAACAAAAGTTCGACCGGGTCAAGGCCCAGTTGAAGGCGCGTCTGGGAACCGAAGTCTATTCGAGCTGGTTCGGGCGCATGAAGGTCGCCGAGGCGTCCCGGGGCATTGTCCGCATCTCGGTGCCCACCGCCTTCCTGCGCTCGTGGATCAACGGCCACTACCTCGACCTCATCGCCGAGCTGTGGAAACACGAGGATCCTGAAATCCTCAAGATCGAGATCGTCGTGCGCACCGCTACCCGCCCGGGGCGCAACGGCGTCGAACCCGAAGTGGCGCCGGCGCGCAAGATGACCAGGCAGGCGCAAACGGCGCTGGCCGCGGGAACAGCGGCCCCCGGCAGGGTGGAGCGGGTACCGGCACCTCGCCCGGGAATGCCTGCCGAGACCGAGTTCCGGCACAATGTGCTCGGTTCGCCGCTTGACCCGCGCTACACGTTCGGCTCCTTCATCGAAGGACCGTCGAACCGGGTGGCCTTCGCCGCCGCCAAGGCGGTGGCGGAATCGCAGTCGAGCGCGGTGCGCTTCAATCCGCTGTTTCTGCACGCGACGGTGGGGCTGGGCAAGACGCACCTGCTGCAGGCGATCGCGGCGGAATCGCTGAAGCAGAATCCGAAATCGCGCGTCGTCTATCTCACGGCCGAATATTTCATGTGGCGGTTTGCCACCGCGATCCGCGACAACAACGCGCTGACGCTGAAGGAGCAATTGCGCGACATCGACCTCCTCATCATCGACGACATGCAGTTCCTGCAAGGCAAGTCGATCCAGCATGAATTCTGCCATCTGATCAACATGCTGCTCGACAGCGCCAAGCAGGTGGTGGTCGCCGCCGACCGGCCGCCGTCGGAACTGGAATCGCTGGAGCCCCGCGTCCGCTCGCGCCTCAACGGCGGCGTCGCCCTCGAAATGTCGGCGCCGGATTTCGCCATGCGGATCGGCATGCTCAAGTTGCGCCTTGCCACCGCCAAGGCCGACGATCAATCGCTCGACATCTCGGAGGAGATCCTCAACCATGTCGCCCGCACGGTGACCGGCAGCGGGCGTGAACTCGAAGGTGCGTTCAACCAGCTTCTGTTCCGCCAGTCGTTCGAACCGCAGATCACCATCGACCGCATCGACGAGATCCTCGGCCACATCTATCGTTCGGGCGAGCCGAAGCGGGTGCGCATCGAGGACATCCAGCGCATCGTCGCGCGCCACTACAATGTGTCGAAGACGGAACTTCTGTCCAACCGGCGCACCCGCACCATCGTCAAGCCGCGGCAGGTCGCCATGTACCTGTCGAAGGTGATGACACCGCGCTCCTTGCCGGAGATCGGGCGGCGTTTCGGTGGCCGCGATCACACGACGGTACTGCATGCCGTGCGCAAGATCGAGGATCTTTCAGGCGTCGACAACACGCTGGCGCAGGAGCTCGAATTGCTGAGAAGACTGATCAACGACCAGGCCTGACCAGCCCGAAAAACAAAAGCGTGTCGCGTCTGGATGGCCGCGACGCGCTCGTTATCTTCGTCCTTATGCACGTCGTTGCCGCAGAACCGCTGCGCACCCTCGGGCCTGACCCGGGCCTGACCCGAGGGCATACTTTTGGGCGACGAGCATTGGCTTGCGGGCTTCGCCGGTTTTATCCCAAGAAAGCCCGCGTAACCGGCCCGAACCGTCAGCGCGGGCTTGCGTTCACCGGTTTTTTCCTGTCAGTTTGTGCAGATTCTGACCTGTTCAGACCTTTCGCGGGTTGTCGCTTGCCGGAGACCCGCTCATTCATTCAAGCGAGCCTGTTTCGTCATGCGTGTTATCCTGGAACGGTCAAATCTCCTGAAGTCGCTCAACCACGTTCATCGCGTGGTCGAGCGGCGCAACACCATACCGATCCTGTCGAACGTGCTGCTGAGCGCCGAAGGCGCCACCCTTGAAATGAAGGCGACCGACCTCGACCTGGAAGTGACCGAAGCCACGCCCGCCAAGGTCGAGCGCAGCGGGGCGACGACGGTTCCGGCGCACCTGCTCTACGACATCGTGCGCAAGCTCGCCGACGGCGCCGAGGTCATGCTGAAGACCGACGAGGACGGCAACGCCATGACGGTGACCTCGGGCCGCTCGAGCTTCCGCCTCCAGTGCCTGCCGCAATCCGATTTCCCGGAGCTTTCGGCCGGATCGTTCTCGCATATCTTCCGGCTCGATTCGGTCGCGCTCAAGGGCCTGATCGAGAAGACCCAATTCGCCATCTCCACCGAAGAGACGCGCTACTACCTGAACGGCATCTACCTGCACACGCATGACGCCGACGGCAAGCTGAAGCTGCGCTCGGTAGCGACCGACGGCCATCGGCTGGCGCGCGCCGAGATCGACGCGCCGGCGGGATCGGAAGGCATGCCGGGCATCATCATTCCGCGCAAGACGGTCAGCGAACTGCAAAAGCTCGTCGATGACCCTGATATCGCGGTGACCACCGAATTGTCCGACACCAAGATCCGCTTCACCATCGGCAGTGTCGTCTTGACCTCGAAGCTGATCGACGGCACCTTCCCGGACTATCAGCGGGTGATCCCGACCGGCAACGACAAGAAGCTGATCATCGACCGCCAGAGTTTCGCCGCGGCCGTCGACCGCGTCTCGACCATTTCGTCCGAACGCGGCCGGGCGGTGAAGCTTTCGATTGGAGAAGGCCAGGTCACGCTTGCTGTCAACAATCCGGATTCGGGCAGCGCCACCGAAGAACTGGCCGCGGATTATTCGTCCGACGCGATCGAAATCGGCTTCAACGCCAAATATCTGCTCGACGTCGCCGCCCAGTTGACCGGCACCGAGGCAAAATTCATGCTGGCGGATGCCGGCTCGCCAACGCTGATCCACGACATGGCCGACGAAACCACGCTCTACGTGCTGATGCCGATGCGGGTCTGATGCATGTCGCGCAAAAGTGTGCAGCGTTTTTGCGATAACGATATGCATAAAACAACAACCTAAAGCGCGTCGCATGAGGCCGGTCAAACGCGGCGCGCTTTAGGCCGGAACGAGGCCATCTTGCTGTCATGACCGGAGTTGCGAAGCAGCCTGAGCACGACCAGCAGACTTATATAAGTAAGCTGTCACTTACCAATTTCCGCAATTACACAACACTGTCGATCGATCTCGATCCCGGCCCGGTGGTCTTTTCCGGTGACAATGGCGCCGGCAAAACCAATCTGCTGGAGGCGATTTCCCTGTTGACGCCGGGGCGCGGCCTGCGCCGTGCGCCTTATGCCGACGTGGCGCGCGAAGGCGGCGACGGCGGCTTTGCCATCCATGCCCGGCTCGATGGGCCGGACGGCCCGGTCGAGATCGGCACCGGCATCGCAGGCGGCGATGCCGCCGAGAGCGGCCGGCGGGTGCGGATCAACGGCGCGGCGGCGCGCTCGGCGGAGGACATGCTGGAATGGCTGCGCGTCGTCTGGCTGACACCGGCGATGGATGCATTGTTCACCGGGCCGGCCGCAGATCGGCGGCGCCTTCTCGACCGGCAGGTGCTGGCGATCGATCCGGGCCACGGCCAGCGCGCGCTCGACTACGAAAAAGCGATGCGCGGCCGCAATCGACTGCTTGCCGAAGGCTCGCGCGATGGCGCCTGGTTCGATGCGATCGAGACGCAAATGGCCGAAACCGGTGTGGCAATTGCCGCGGCGCGTGCCGAACTGGTGCGCCTGCTCACCGCCATGATCGGCAGACTGCCAAGCTCCGGTCCGTTTCCGCAAGCCGACATCGGCCTGTCCGGCGCGCTGGAAAGCGAGGTCACAACCAGCGCGGCTGTCGATGTCGAGGAGCGGTTCCGCCGCGCGCTTGCCGAAGGCCGCGATCGCGACCGCGCCGCCGGGCGCACGCTCGACGGGCCGCACCGGTCGGATCTCGTTGTACGGCACCGGCCAAAGGCGATGCCGGCCGAACTCTGCTCGACCGGCGAGCAGAAGGCGCTGCTGGTCGGCATGGTCCTGTCGCACGCCCGGCTGACCGGCGAGATGTCGGGCATGACGCCGATCCTGCTGCTCGACGAAATCGCCGCCCATCTCGACGCGGGCCGACGCGCCGCGCTGTTCTCGATCCTCGAAGAGCTGAATTGCCAGGCTTTCATGACCGGGACCGATGCGGCGCTGTTTTCCAGTCTCAACGGACGCGCGCAGTTTTTGACCGTCGATCATGGCACGGTTCGGTGAATGGTGAATGGTGAATTGTGAATGGTGAATGGTGAATGGTGAATGGTGAATGGTAGTGAGAGCGCCATTATTTCACTAATCACTAGTCACTACTGAGTGGTCGCTATTCACTATTCACTATTCACTATTCACTATTCACTATTCACTATTCACTATTCACTATTCACTATTCACTATTCACCATTCACTATTCACCATTCACACTATTCAACTGCAGCGCACCCCGATGGGCAAGCCGATGGCAGGCTTTGGCAACGTGCATTACCGCCTGACAAGATTTTTCTCCCGCTATATGGTCCGGCGATGATCACCACCGCGCTCACCAACGAAGAACTCGAACGCTACGCCCGCCACATCGTGCTGCCCGAGATCGGCGGCGCCGGCCAGCAGCGACTGAAGCGGGCTCGGGTCCTGGTCGTCGGCGCCGGCGGGCTGGGAGCGCCGGTGCTTGAATATCTTGCCGCAGCCGGCGTCGGCACGCTCGGCATCGTCGACGACGACAGCGTCTCGCTGTCGAACCTGCAAAGGCAGGTGATCCACGGCACCGGCGCTGTCGGCATGGCGAAGACCGACAGTGCCAAGGCGGCGATCGCCCGCATCAACCCCAACGTCGCCGTGGAACTGCACAATCTCAGGCTGACGGCGGACAACGCCCCTGCCCTAGTCGCCCGATATGACATCGTCGTCGACGGCTCCGACAATTTCGAAACCCGTTATGCGGTGGCCGACGCCTGCGCTGCGGAAAAGCGGCCGCTGGTCCATGCCGCCGTCGGCCGCTTCGACGGCTCGGTGACCGTGCTGAAACCGTTCGAGACCGGCACGGATGGCAGGCCGAATCCGAGTTATCGCGATCTTTTCCCGGAACCACCGCCGGCCGGCCTGGTGCCATCCTGCGCCGTGGCCGGCGTGCTCGGCGTGCTGACCGGCGTCGTCGGCACGCTGCAGGCCATGGAGGCGATCAAGCTGATCGCCGGCATCGGCGAACCGCTGGTCGGCCGGCTGCTGCTTTACGATGCATTGGCCGCCCGCTTCGACACGATCCGCTACAAGAGCAGCTAGAACAAGAGCAGCTAGATTTTGGACAGCCCGGATTCCGTCGCGCAGCTTCCGGCCGATTTCGACCGTTGGGACGAGGTGTTGGCGCTGATTATGCGCGCCTTCGCTGCCATGGATGGCGTCATCGATCCGCCATCCTCGGCGCATCGGCTCACGGTCGAAAATCTCCGGGACAAGGCCCGGCAGGAGACGGGCTTTGCGGCGCTGAAGGACGGCAGGATTGTCGGCTGCGTTTTTGTCCTTGAGCGGGCCAGAGATTTCTATGTCGGAAAGCTCGCGGTCGAACCGGATTTTCGGGGACAAGGCATCGCCAGGCGGCTGATGCAAGCTGTCGAGAATTTTGCCCGCAACCGCGGCAAGCCTGCGATCGAGCTTCAGACGCGGATCGAATTGACCGCGAATCACGCGGCCTTTGCCCGCCTCGGCTTTCGCGAAACGGAACGGACGGCGCACAGTGGCTATGACCGACCGACCTCGATCACCATGCGCAAGGTTCTTTCGTAAGCCTACGCTAACTTACTATGGCAGCCGGTCACGTCCGCAGCGGCAGCACGCGATCCGGCGGCCGATGGCCATCGAAGAAGGCGCGGATGTTGATGATCACCTTCTCGCCCATGTCGATCCGGCCTTCGAGCGTCGCCGACCCCATATGCGGCAACAGCACGACCTTGCCCTTGGCGGCGAGCTTCAGCAATTTGCTGTTCAGCGCCGGCTCATGCTCGTAGACATCGAGCCCGGCGCCGGCAATCTTGCCGTCCTGGATCAGCTTGACCAGAGAGTCCTCGTCGATGATGTCGCCGCGCGCCGTGTTGACGATGTAAGCGGACGGTTGCAGAAGCGCCAGCCGCCGCGCCGAAAGCAGATGGAAGGTCGCCGGCGTCGACGGACAATTGACCGATATGATGTCCATGCGGGCAAGCATCTGGTCGAGGCTTTCCCAATAGGTCGCCTCCAGCTCATCCTCGACCGCGGCAAGCACGCGATGGCGGTTGTGATAGTGGATCGACAGGCCAAAGGCCTTGGCCCGCCGGGCGACGGCGGTGCCGATGCGGCCCATGCCGACAATGCCGAGGCGTTTGCCCCAGATACGCCGGCCGAGCATCCAGGTCGGCGACCAGCCGGCCCATTTCTTGTCGCCGGTCAGCACATTGGCGCCTTCCGCCAGCCGCCGCGGCACCGCCAGCATCAGCGCCATGGTCATGTCGGCGGTATCTTCGGTCAAAACGTTCGGCGTGTTGGTGACGGTAATGCCCTTCTTCGCTGCTGCTGACACGTCGATCTTGTCGACGCCGTTGCCGAAATTGGCGATCAGCTTGAGGTTGTCGCCGGCCTGGGCGATCAGGGCTGCGTCGATTTGATCGGTTATGGTCGGCACCAGCACGTCGGCTTCCTTGACCGCCGCGACCAGTTCCGGCTGCGTCATCGGCCGGTCTTCGACATTCAGCCGGGCGTCGAACAGCTCACGCATGCGGGTCTCGACCGGGTCGGGCAGCTTGCGCGTGATGACGACGAGGGGCCTTTTTCTGCCTACCATTGTTTCCTCGAACCCGACCTCGTTGAGACCTCTTTAACCAAGACAGGCGAAACTGCAGGCCGGTCGCGGTGCCAGTTCTCCATGTAACAAGAGGTTCCGCCGAAGACAAAGAAAAAGGGGCGCCAGGGCCGATGAGCCGGTGCCGAAAGGGAACGAAAGTGTCTGGTTTCGCGTCGCTCCGCCTGGCCCTCAGCGCAGCATTTCTCGGCGCTCTGCTTTATTCCCCGGATGTGGCGGCACAGAATGCGGCAGCACCGACCCAGAGCGTCACGCTCGGGCCGAGCGGCCTGCCGCTGCCGCGCTTCGTCAGCCTGAAAGCCGGCCGCGTCAACTCCCGCGTCGGACCAGGCGTCAACTATTCCGTCGACTGGATGTATATGAAGCCCGGCCTGCCGATGGAGATCATCCAGGAATTCGACACCTGGCGTCGGGTGCGCGATGCCGACGGCTCGGAAGGCTGGATCAACCAGTCGCTGCTTTCAGGTCGCCGCACGGCGATCGTAGCACCCTGGCAGCGCGGCAAAGATGCCCGAATCAACCTGCTCGACGACCCGCAAAAGGATGCCGGCATCGTCGCAATCGTCGAGCCGGGCGCCATGGGCACGATCAAGTCCTGTGACGGCCAGTGGTGCGAAATGACCTTCAGTGGCCACACCGGCTGGCTCGCCCAGTCGCTGGTCTGGGGCGCCTATCCCGGCGAACGGGTCAAGGACTGACTCTTCTTGCCGGTCGAGTCCGGAGGCCGATACCGGCGAAACGGTATCTCACGGCCTTATGACGAGCCGATCACTCGCAGCGTTTGGGGCGCAGCCTCACCACGATATCGACATTGGCGATCTCCATGCCCTCCGGCGGCTCCGGCAGGTTGGAAACCGTGACAGGACCGCTGGCGATGTCAAAAATCCTGTTTTCGCCCTCAATGTAGAAATGATGGTGATCGGAGGTGTTGGTGTCGAAGTAGGTCTTCGACCCCTCGACGGCCAGGATGCGCAGAAGGCCCGCCTGGGTGAATTGATGAAGGGCGTTGTAGACGGTGGCGAGCGATACCGGCACGCCGGCGGCGATCGCCTCCTCGTGCAGTTCCTCGGCCGACAGATGGCGGTCGCCTTTGGCAAAAAGCAGATCGGCCAGCGCAATGCGCTGACGCGTCGGCCTCAGGCCAGCTTCGCGAACCCGCTTGTCCACAGCGACATTTTCCTTCCGGCAGCCCAGATCCATCTATCCGTCCAAGCTCAAGTTTCGCCTCAAGAGCTGCCCAGAACGGCAAAAAACGAACATTGACCGAACCTGGACATAACCCGACATATATTCTGTCGGCCGAATACGATCAATAGCGCGCATTGACCCCGGCAGGCGGGCAGGTTAAGCGCAAACGCCGGTTTCCGGCCGGAAATAGATTGTGTTAGGAACCAACGACAAGGGCGCGCTACCGCCCGGACGATTATTGGGGACGGAGACTGATGGCGGTTTCGAAATCCAGCTACGATTACGAGGAACTGCTTGCCTGCGCCCGCGGCGAGCTGTTCGGACCTGGAAACGCCCAGCTGCCCTATCCGCCGATGCTGATGTTCGACCGCATCACCGAAATCAGCGAGACCGGCGGCGCCTTCGACAAGGGCTTCATCCGCGCCGAGTTCGACATCAAGCCGGACCTGTGGTTTTTCGCCTGCCACTTCATCGGCAACCCGATCATGCCGGGATGCCTGGGCCTCGACGCCATGTGGCAATTGACGGGATTCTACCTCGGCTGGCTCGGCGAGCCGGGCAAGGGCATGGCGCTGTCGACCGGCGAAGTGAAATTCAAAGGCATGGTGACGCCGTCGGTCAAGAAGGTAGAATATGGCGTGGATTTCAAGCGCGTGATGCGCGGCCGGCTGGTGCTGGGTATCGCCGATGGCTGGCTGAAGGCGGATGGCGAACCCATATACGCAGCAACGGATCTCAAGGTGGGTCTGTCCAAGCAATCGGCCGCCGCCTGACCGGCGCCTGCGCAGCGCGGCAAGTCCGCGGGAGGCGCAAAGGAAGCTGTAGAACTTAATTTGCGCATCCTTGTCCGGCAGGTTTCGGTCCGGCAGGTTTCGGGTTCATGCGCTGGAAGGAGTTGCGAATGAGACGGGTCGTAGTGACAGGCCTCGGCATCGTGTCGTCGATCGGCAACAATGCCAACGAGGTGCAGGCCTCGCTGCATGATGCCAGATCCGGCATCAGCTTCTCCGATTCCTTCGCCGAACACGGCTTCCGCTGCCAGGTCTGGGGAGCGCCGACGCTCGACCCCGCCGCGCTGATCGATCGCCGCGCCATGCGCTTCCTATCGCAAGGTGCGGCCTGGAACCATGTCGCCATGGACCAGGCGATCGTGGACGCTGGACTTGGCGAGAACGAGATCACCAATGAGCGCACCGGCATCGTCATGGGATCGGGCGGACCATCGACCAGAACCATCGTCGAGGCCGCTGAAACCACGCTCAAGAACGGCAGCCCCAAGCGCATCGGCCCGTTCGCGGTGCCGAAGGCGATGTCGTCGACCGCTTCGGCGACGCTCGCCACCTGGTTCAAGATCCACGGCGTCAATTATTCGATCTCTTCGGCCTGCTCGACCTCGGCGCATTGCATCGGCAATGGCTACGAACTGATCCAGTGGGGCAAGCAGGACATGGTCTTCGCTGGCGGCCATGAGGACCTCGACTGGACGATGTCGGACCTGTTCGATGCGATGGGCGCCATGTCCTCCAAGTTCAACGACCGGGCATCGGCTGCCTCGCGCGCCTATGACGTCGATCGCGACGGCTTCGTCATTGCCGGCGGCGCCGGCGTGCTGGTGCTGGAAGAGCTCGAGCATGCCAAGGCGCGCGGCGCCAAGATCTACGCCGAGGTCGTCGGCTATGGCGCGACCTCCGACGGCTTCGACATGGTGGCGCCCTCGGGCGAAGGCGCGGTGCGCTGCATGCGGCAGGCGCTGGCGACAGTCTCTTCGCCGGTCGACTACATCAACACGCACGGCACCTCGACGCCGGTCGGCGACTCCAGGGAAATGGGCGCGATCCGCGAGGTGTTCGGCGAAAACATGCCGTTCATCACCTCGACGAAATCGCTGACCGGCCACTCGCTGGGTGCGGCCGGCGTGCAGGAATCGATCTACTCGATCCTGATGATGCAAGGCGGCTTCATCGGCGAGAGCGCCCACATCGAGCAGCTCGATCCGGAATTCGAGGGTATGCCGATCGTGAGAGAGCGCATCGACGATGCCAGGATCGACACCGTCCTGTCCAACTCGTTCGGTTTCGGCGGCACCAACGCAACGCTGATTTTCCAGCGCTATTCCGCATAAGGACAGCCGACCATGGACGGATTGATGAAGGGCAAGCGCGGGCTTGTCATGGGTGTCGCCAACGACCATTCGATCGCCTGGGGCATCGCCCGGAAACTGTCCGAACATGGGGCGGAACTCGCCTTCACCTATCAGGGCGAAGCCTTCGGGCGCCGGGTCAAGCCGCTCGCCGACAAGCTCGGCTCCTCGCTGGTCGTGCCTTGCGACGTCGAGGACAGCGCATCGGTTGCCGCTACCTTCGAGACCTTGGGCGAGGCCTGGGGCGGCCTGGACTTCGTCGTCCACGCCATCGGCTTTTCCGACAAGAACGAGCTGAAAGGCCTTTACGCCGACACCAGCCGCGAAAATTTCGTCCGCACTATGGTCATCTCCTGCTATTCCTTCACCGAGGTCGCCCGTCATGCGGCCGCGCTGATGAGGGACGGCGGCTCGATGATCACGCTGACCTATGCCGGTTCGGTCCGCGTCATGCCGAACTACAACGTCATGGGAGTCGCCAAGGCCGGGCTTGAAGCCAGCGTCCGCTATCTCGCCAACGACTACGGCCCGCGCGGCATCAGGGTGAACGGCATATCCGCCGGACCGGTGCGGACACTGGCCGGCGCCGGGATTTCCGACGCACGCCACATGTTTTCCTACCAGCAGCGCAACTCGCCGCTGCGCCGCACAGTGACCATCGACGAAGTCGGTGGTTCCGCGCTCTATCTGCTGTCCGACCTGTCGTCGGGCGTCACCGGCGAAATCCACTATGTCGATTCCGGCTACCACATCGTATCGATGCCGGCGCTCGACGAGCTGAAGCGGACCGACAGCGGACGAGAGTAATTTCGGCCGCAGAAGATGCCTTAAAGCGCGTCGCGTTTGAATGGATTCATGCGACGCGCTTTAAGTTCTTGTTTATGCATGTCGTTATCGCAAAACCGCTGCGCACTTTTGCGCGACATGCATTGGTCCCGTCAACTCCGCCTTCAGCGGCGCGCCGCGAAAACCTTGAACATGCCGTCGCGGGCAATCTCGGCATGGCTGGAGAAGGCGGCCGCCAGCACCGGCTCGTAGGGAAGCTGGCGGTTCGCCACCACGAACAGCCGACCGCCCGGCTTCAGCGCCTTTGCCGCGGCGCGGATCATGCCGGCGCCGATCTCGGGCTCGGCCGCCCGGCTGCGATGGAAGGGCGGGTTCATGGCGATGGCGCCATAGCGCCGCTCGACCGGCTCGCTCAAAAGATCGATCCAGAAGAAACCGGGTTCCGCCGCTGTGTTGCCGATATTGAATTTCGCCGCCTCCAGCGCATCGAACTCGGCCTCGTAGAGATCGAGCGCCGATATGCCAGGTGAGCGGGCGGCGACCTCGGCCGCCACATAGCCCCAGCCGGCGCAGAAATCGGCAACGCTGCCACGCAGGTCGCCGGGCAGATTGTCGACCAGCAATCTCGAACCTGCATCGATCATGTCGAAAGAAAACATGCCTGGTGCGGTGCGGAACCGATCCTCGACCAGAAGGGCTGGATTGGCGGCGCGAAGTGCCGCTGCGACCGCGGCATCGGCAGGTCGATGAAACCAGAAGGCGATGCCGTGATGTTTCGGCAAATGGCCATCGAGCGGCACAAGCTCGTCGATGCGCTTGCGCAGGCTGGCAATGCCAGCGTCCTTGGCGCCGGCAGCGACAATCGACCCGCCCGGCCTCACACGCTCGACCGCCTCGGCGATGCGCAATTCGTTTTGCCCGCGATGACGGCCGGCAAGCACCAGTGCCGCATCGAAACCTTCGCCCTCCAGGCGCGGCGTGACGGTGAAACCGGCCGCCTGCAGCGCGCGATAATGCGGCCGGAAGCCTTGCACCAGATGCAGTGCTGCATCAAAACCTTCGGGCAGGCGGAAGCCCGGCTCAGCGCCCAGAAAGAGGACACGCTCGCCCTTACGCGGCAAGGAAACAGCCTCCGCCTCGAACGGATGGAACAGTGTCTTCAGCGGCTCAGCGGACATTTTTCGATCTCGAAGTGCAGCTGGCTTGACCAGAAAATGAAAGCGGGCGCGGCCTGTCGGCGCGCCCGTTTCGATTGTTCGGTCAGATCGCTCAGGCGGCGTCTTCTTCGCCGTCGGCCTTTTTGTCACGGGCGATTTCCTTGCCGGTGGCCTGGTCGACGACCTTCATCGACAGGCGGACCTTGCCGCGCTCGTCGAAGCCCATCAGCTTGACCCAGACCTTGTCGCCTTCCTTGACGACGTCCGAAGTCTTGGCGACGCGATCATTGGCAAGCTGCGAGATGTGGACGAGGCCGTCACGCGGACCGAAGAAGTTGACGAAAGCGCCGAAGTCGGCGGTCTTGACGACCGTGCCCTCGTAGATTTCGCCGACTTCCGGCTCGGCGACGATGGTGTGGATCCACTTCTTCGCCGCCTCGATCTCCTTGGCGTTGGACGAAGCGATCTTGACCGTGCCGTCGTCCTCGATGTTGATCTTGGCGCCGGTCTTTTCGACGATCTCGCGGATGACCTTGCCGCCCGAGCCGATCACGTCGCGGATCTTGTCGGTCGGGATGTGCATGACCTCGATGCGCGGCGCGAATTCGCCGAGTTCGGAGCGCGCGCCGGACAGCGCATGGCCCATTTCGCCGAGGATATGCTGGCGGCCGTCCTTGGCCTGATCCAGCGCGATCTTCATGATCTCCTCGGTGATGCCCTCGATCTTGATGTCCATCTGCAGCGAGGTGATGCCGTTGGCGGTGCCGGCAACCTTGAAGTCCATGTCGCCGAGATGGTCCTCGTCGCCGAGGATGTCGGAGAGCACCGCGAAGCGCTCGCCTTCCTTGATCAGACCCATGGCGATGCCGGCGACCGGCTTGGCCAGCGGCACACCGGCATCCATCAGCGCCAGCGAGGTGCCGCAGACGGTAGCCATCGACGACGAGCCGTTGGACTCGGTGATCTCCGAGACGACGCGCAGCGTGTAGGGGAACTGGTCCGATGTCGGCAGCATCGGGCGGATCGCGCGCCAGGCGAGCTTGCCGTGGCCGATTTCGCGGCGGCCGGGCGACCCCATGCGACCGGTTTCACCGACCGAATAGGGAGGGAAGTTGTAGTGAAGGAGGAACTTTTCCTTGTACATGCCGGTCAGCGAATCGACATACTGCTCGTCCTCCCCGGTGCCGAGCGTGGCGACGACCAGCGCCTGGGTCTCGCCGCGGGTGAACAGCGCCGAGCCGTGGGTGCGCGGCAGGACGCCGACTTCGGAGACGATCTTGCGAACCGTCTTCAGATCGCGGCCGTCGATGCGCGAACCGGTGTCGAGGATGTTCCAGCGCACGACCTTGGCCTGGAGCTCCTTGAACACGGTGCCGATCTGCTCGGACGTATACTTGGCTTCTTCGCCTTCTGCGGGTGCGAACGCAGCCTTGACCTTCGCCTTGACGGCGTCGACAGCGGCATAGCGCTTCTGCTTGTCAGTGATCTTGTAGGCATCGCGAAGCTCGCCTTCGACGATCTTCAGCATCTCGGCTTCAAGCGCCGAATAATCCGGCGCGGTGAAGTCACGCGGATCCTTGGCGGCGACTTCTGCCAGCTTGATGATGGCGTCGATCACCGGCTGGAAGCCGCGATGGCCGAACATGACGGCGCCGAGCATCAGATCCTCGCCGAGTTCCTTGGCTTCGGACTCGACCATCAGCACGGCGTCGGAGGTGCCGGCGACGATCAGGTCAAGCTTGGATTCCTGCATCTCGTCGACATGCGGATTGAGCACATATTCGCCGTTGATGTAGCCGACGCGGGCGCCGCCGATCGGACCCATGAAAGGGACGCCGGACAGCGTCAAAGCCGCCGAGGTGGCGACGATCGACAGGATGTCCGGGTCGTTTTCGAGATCATGCTGGACGACGGTGACAACGATCTGCGTGTCGTTCTTGTAACCGTCAGCGAAGAGTGGGCGGATCGGACGGTCGATGAGACGGGAAACCAGCGTTTCCTTTTCGCTCGGACGGCCTTCGCGCTTGAAATAGCCGCCCGGGATCTTGCCGGCGGCATAGGTCTTTTCCTGGTAGTTGACAGTCAGCGGGAAGAAATCGAGGCCGGGTTTTGGTTCCTTCATCGAAACGACGGTGGCGAGAACCTTGGTTTCGCCGTAGGTGGCGAGCACCGCGCCGTCAGCCTGGCGCGCAATCTTGCCGGTTTCGAGGATGAGCGGACGGCCGCCCCATTCGATTTCCACTTTGTGGTGATTGAACATGTCTTGTCCTTCATATCCGGAAAGGGCCGCGCCATTTCATCGTGCGCGAGTGCCCCTTTCCCTTGGCTTCGTTTCTCGGGCAGCCACGGGCAAGACAACGGGAAGCTCGGGTAAATCCGGCGCGGGTGCCGCGCGAGCGTCCTGCAATCCTGCCCCATGACCGTCCATGGGCGGTTTCGAATGGCCCTGTGCTATATCGAAACCGGGTCTGGCCAATCGATCCGACTGGCCTTGCGCATGACCCGAAAACCGCGGCTCTCGGAAATGCCTTGCGCAAACTCAAAGTTTCAGAGCGTCCCATGTGCGCGTCCAAATCGAAGCGCGGCGCTCTACTTCCTTCATTGGAGCAATGGACTGCTCCAATGCGCGACCGGCGGGCTCTCGAAAGAACCCGCCGGTCAATTCGTCAACGGCGCAGACCGAGCTTCTCGATCAGCGTCTGATAGCGCGCGTCGTCCTTGCGCTTGAGATAATCAAGCAGGCTGCGGCGCTGGGAGACGAGAGCGAGCAGACCACGGCGGGAATGGTTATCCTTCTTGTGGTCCTTGAAATGGTCGGTCAGGTTCTTGATGCGCTCGGAAAGGATGGCCACCTGGACTTCCGGAGACCCGGTATCGCCCTTGGCGGTTGCGAATTCACCCATCAATTCCTTCTTGCGCTCGGCAGTAATCGACATCGTGTTTTTCCTTATCTGTTTGAGGAAACGGGACGCCCTCGGCCGGGATGTCGTCCAGCAGGGGCCGGTACAAGCAACGTGGCATTGCACGATGCTGCGGCGCATATAGTGCAATTCAGGCAAAAACACCAGCCCAATTCACAAGCCGGCTTTTTGCTGCACAAACGAAGATTTCGCCTCGGCTAAAGCCACTTCTTCCATCTGAAGAAGGCGACAAGCCCGAGCGCGACAACGGCCATGAACACCAGCGCTGCCGGATAGCCGTATTGGGCCTTCAGCTCCGGCATGTTCCATGGCGAGGCTTCGGGATCGAAGTTCATGCCCCACACGCCAGCGAGAAAGGTGAGCGGGATGAAGATCACCGAGACGATCGTCAGATAGCTGATGACGTCGCTGGTGCGTGCCTGACTCAGCGACAGATGCATCTCGATCAGACCGGTCAGCATGTCGCGCTGGGTTTCGACCAGTTCGATGAGCCGAAGCGAGTGATCGAGCGTGTCGTTCAGGAAGATCTTGGTCTCGGGCTTGACGTAGGGCACGTCGTTGCGGATCAGCGTCGCCAGCGCGTCGCGCATCGGCCAAAGCACCCCCTTCAGCACGTTGGCGTCGCGCCGCAACTCGTGAAGCCGCCGCATCTGGTGCCTGTCCGCCGCGCGCAGCATCTGGTCCTCGATGCTGTCGACCAAGTCGCCGGCGGTCTCGATCGGCGGGAAATAACTGTCGACAATGGCGTCGATCAGCGCATAGGCGAGATAGTCGGCGCCGCGTGAGCGCAGCCGGTTGGGCATCGAGCTTTCGATGCGCTTGCGCACGGGATCGAACGGATCGCCTTCGCGCTCCTGGAAGGTGACGACGAAGTTCCTGCCGAAGAAGACCGCGATCTGCTCGTAGCGATGCGCGGTGACGTCGTCGATCATCCTGACGACGACGAAGGCATGGTCCTCGAAGAAGTCCACCTTCGGCCGCTGGCCGGTGTTGACGACGTCTTCCAGCGCCAGCGGATGCAGGCTGAAAATCCGGCCGATCTCCTCGATCAGCGGGATGTTGGCGAGACCGGTGCAATCGAGCCAGATGACCGGCCATGCGTTGCAATGAGCATTCAGGTCGTTGATGCTGGCATCTTCGATTGTCTCGAATTTGTCGGGCGACATCAGTGTCAGTCGCAGTTCGCTGCGCCGCGCCGCAGGGTCGGCGATCAGTGTGCCTGGTGATGCGCCGATCGGCGGCCGCCGTTCTGTCACCGGCGCCCGCTTCCTGATCGTCTCGGCCTTTGCCATGTGCCCCTCGAATGTACCTCTGATCGAGATTAGACGAGGGGGCTCAGCCGGCAAAGACCCGCTTCGGCTTGAACATGCCTTGCTCGATGGCGCCGATGGCGACCAGCTTGCCGCGCGCCGTGGCGCAGGCTTCCTCGGCTTCCACCGGCGCGTCGCGGCCACGGATGATGACCGGGTTGCCGAGGCGGATTTTTGTTGCCGCGTCGTCGCTGATCGCGATCTGCGGCAGGCAGTCGAGCGCGGCTGACGTGTCGACCAGAAACGCGTCGATGGCGTCGAAGTCGACCGGCACCGTGTCCGCTGAATCCGAACCCTCATCGGGCTGTCCGCCGAATCGGGCGGCTTCCAGCTCGGCGATGGTGACGAAGTCTTCCTGCGTGAACGGCTCGACCTCGATCCGGCGCAGTTCGGCGATGTGACCGAAACAGCCGAGATCGCGGCCCATGTCGCGGGCCAGCGAGCGGACATAGGTGCCCTTGCCGCATTCGACCTCGAAAATGGTGCTGTCAGCACTGTGCTCGATCAGGTCGAGGCGGCCGATCTCGACTTCCCGCGCCGGAATGTCGACCGTCGCGCCGTCGCGGGCAAGATCATAGGCGCGCTCGCCTGCGATCTTGATGGCCGAAAATTGCGGCGGCGTCTGCATGATGACGCCGGTGTATTTCGGCATCAGCAAAAGCACATCGGCTTCAGCCGGACGCTGGTCGGAGCTTTTCGTCACCGGCCCTTCGAGGTCATCGGTCGAACGCTCCTCACCCCAGGCAACCGTGAAGCGGTAGACCTTGGCGCCATCCTGGACATAGGGGACGGTCTTGGTCGCTTCGCCGAGCGCGATCGGCAGCATGCCGGAAGCGAGCGGGTCGAGCGTGCCGGCATGGCCGGCCTTTTCAGCCTGGAACAGCCATTTGATCTTGGAGACGGCTTCGGTCGAACCCATGCCGACGGGTTTGTCCAGCACCAGCCAGCCGGAGATCGGCCGACCCTTCTTCTTGCCGCGACGCGCCACTATTTTTCGTCCTTGTCGTTGTCTTTGTTCTGGTCGCCGATCTGGGCGTCTGGGCCGAGATCGCGCGCCACTTCGGGCGAGTGCAACAATTCGTTGATCTTCTGGAAATTGTCGTAGCTGGTGTCGAGCCGGAAGCGGAATTCCGGCATGTACTTCATCTGCCGGAGCGCGCCGGAAACACGGCCGCGCACGAATTTCGCATGCTTGTTGAGCGCCTCGACCACCGCATCGGCATCACTGGCGCCAAGCGGCGAGACGAAAGCGGTGGCGATCTTCAGATCGGGCGACATGCGCACCTCCGAGACCGAAACCACCGAATTCTCGATCAGCGGATCGAGGATCTCGCCACGTTGCAAGGTTTCCGACAGCGCATGCCGCACCTGCTCGCCGACGCGAAGCATGCGCTGGGATGGACCTGACGTGGTTGAACGGGGCATTTTTCTCTATCCTGAAATCGTGAGGCACGGGATGGGACCGCGCCGCATGTCTCATATGCTTTAAAGCCTGATCCATCCCGATAGAAATCGGGATGGATCAGGCTCTATTTTTTGTTGACCATGATCTTCTCCGAAAACCGGATACCACTTTTCGGGATCATGGTTTAGGCGGCAGCCTTTCGACCACCGCCCGGTCTGTAAATGCTCGAACTCAAGTTGCTCGAACTCAGAGCGTCCTGGTCACCATCTCGACGCGGAAGCACTCGATGACGTCGCCGACGCGCATGTCTTCGTAGTTCTGGAACGCCATGCCGCATTCCTGGCCACCCGGAACCTCCGCAACTTCGTCCTTGAAGCGCTTCAGCGTCTTCAGCGTGCCTTCGTGGATGACGACGTTGTCGCGGATCAGGCGAACGCCCGCACCGCGCTCGACCTTGCCTTCGGTGACACGGCAGCCGGCGATCTTGCCGACCTTGGTGATGTCGAAGATCTCGAGGATCTCGGCATTGCCGATGAAGGTCTCGCGACGCTCCGGCGACAGCAGGCCGGACAGCGCCGCCTTCACGTCATCCACGAGGTTGTAGATGATCGAGTAATAGCGGATCTCGATGCCTGCAGCCGCAGCCGCCGCACGCGCCTGCACATTGGCGCGAACGTTGAAGCCGATGATTGCGGCGCCCGAGGTTTCCGCCAGCGAGACATCGCTTTCGGTGATGCCGCCGGCGCCCGCATGAACGATGCGCGCACGCACCTCATCGGTGCCGAGCTTGTCCAGCGCCGCGCTGATCGCCTCGATCGAGCCCTGCACGTCGCCCTTGATGACCAGCGGGAATTCCTTCAGCCCGCTCGTCTGCAATTGCGACATCATCTGTTCGAGCGAACCACGCTGCCCGGCATGCTTGGCCACCGCCTTCTCACGCGCCAGACGCTGGCGATATTCGGTGATCTCGCGGGCGCGGGCCTCGTTGTTGACGACGGCGAAGCGGTCGCCGGCCTGCGGGGTTCCCTGCAGTCCGAGCACTTCCACGGGCATCGCCGGCGGCGCTTCCTTGATCTGCCCGCCGCGGTCGTTGACCAGCGCGCGCACCCGGCCCCATTCGTTACCGGCAACAAGGATGTCGCCAGGCATCAGCGTGCCGGTCTGGACCAGCACCGTGGCGACGGGGCCGCGGCCCTTGTCGAGTTGGGCTTCGATGACGACGCCCTCGGCGGTGCGGTCCGGATTGGCCTTCAGGTCGAGGATTTCGGCCTGCAGCAGGATCGCTTCGAGTAGCTTGTCGAGATTGGTGCCCTTGGTCGCCGACACTTCGACGTCCAGCACCTCGCCGCCCATCGATTCGACGAAGACTTCGTGGCGCAGCAGTTCCGAGCGCACCTTCTGCGGGTCGGCGTCATGCTTGTCGATCTTGTTGATCGCCACAATGATCGGAACGCCGGCCGCCTTGGCATGGCTGATCGATTCGATCGTCTGCGGCATCACGCTGTCGTCGGCCGCCACTACCAGGATGGCGATGTCGGTCGCCTGAGCGCCACGGGCGCGCATCGCCGTGAAGGCGGCGTGGCCAGGCGTGTCGATGAAGGTGATCTTGTTACCGTTCTTCTCGACCTGATAGGCGCCGATATGCTGGGTGATGCCGCCGGCCTCGCCGGACACAACATTGGCATTGCGGATGGCATCGAGCAGCGACGTCTTGCCGTGATCGACATGGCCCATGATGGTCACCACCGGCGGACGCGGCTCGAGATCCTCGGGACGATCGGCGATGTTGAAGAGGCCTTCCTCGATGTCGGACTCGGCGACGCGGCGAACCGTGTGGCCGAATTCGGTAGCGACCAGTTCGGCCGTGTCGGCGTCGATGACGTCGCCCGGCTTCAGGATCTGGCCCTGTTTCATGAAGAACTTGACCACATCGACGGCGCGCTCGGACATGCGCTGCGCCAGTTCCTGGATGGTGATGGTTTCGGGAAGTATCACTTCGCGCATGACTTTCTCGCGCGGTTCGTTATGCAGCGCGCGCTTGAATTTCTCCTGGCGCCGACGCATCGACGACAGCGAACGCGCACGCGCATCCTCATCGGAAAGTGCGGCATTCAGCGTCAGCTTGCCGCGGCGGCGATCTTCCTCGCCCTTGGTCGGCTTGGCGGGACGCGCCACTTCCGGCGTGACCGGACGGCGCACCGGGGCACCGGCGCCGGTCCGCTTCGGCTTGATGTCCTCGTCGTCGACTGTCGCCAGTTCGGCGGTGAGCGGCGCGCGGCGGCGCGCCTCTTCCTCGGCACGCCGGCGGGACTCGGCCTCGGCCTGCAGCCGGGCTTCTTCCTCGGCTTGGCGGCGCGCGGATTCCTCGCGCTCGCGACGGCGGCGCTCTTCATCCTCGGCGCGGCGCTTGGCCTCGTCGATGGCGCGCTGGCGATCCTCGACGTCGCGCACCTTCGAACCCTCCAGAGCCCGGCGGCGCGCCTCCATCTCATCGCGCGACAATTGGTTCAGCACCATGCCGCCGCGTTCGACCGGCGGCGGAGGCGGCGGCGCCTTGGGCGCTTCCTGCACAACCGGCGCTGCCGCGGCCGGTGGCTTCGGCGTGAAGACGGACACAGGGGCAGCAGCCGGCTCCGGCTTGTCACCGGGCAGCGAGAACTTGCGCTTCTTGGTCTCGACCACGACCGCCTTGGTGCGGCCATGCGAGAAGCTCTGGCGCACGGTGCCCTGTTCCGTACCGGGGCGCTTCAGCGTCAAAGTCTTCTTCGGCGTAACACTCAACGTCTTGTCGTCGCCCGATTTCGTATCGCTCATTCCATATCCTCTGCGGCATCATCTTCGTCAGCAACGGCCGCAAGCATTGCCAGATCGTCCGGGGAACCGCCCCGATACCGGTCGAGCGCAACCATGCGCTTCTGGACCGCCCTGCCCGCGTCTCCCGCGAGAACGGCAGCATGTATCACATTTGTACCCCCCAATGCCAAGCTCAACTCGGCCTCGGAGAAAAGTTTGTAGGCAAGGATGGCGGGGCCACCGAGGTGGACGGTTGCCCGTCGCGCCTGGCTGATCTTGCGGACGCCGTCATCTGACGCCTCGGTCGCATGCAACACGAAAAGCGCCAGCCCGCCACGCACCGCGCTCTCAACCTTGGTGGCGCCGAGCGCGATCGCGCCTGCCTTGCGGGCAAGACCGAGCATGCCCAGAGCGTATCTGGAAAGCAGCCCGTCGACCATGTCGCCGAGGTCGGTCGGCACGGTCACCTGCGCCTTGAAGGCGCGAGCGAACAGGTTTTTCGCTGCCGCCTTGTCGATATGTAGGCGGTCGGCAGTCACCCAGCAACCGCGTCCGGGCAGGTTTTTCTTGATATCCGGAACGACGGCCGAATCCGGGCCGACGACGAAACGGATCAGTTCATCCGGTTCGGCCTGTTTGCGCGTGACGATGCAAGTGCGATCGTTCATCTCGTCCAAGGGCGGCTTGTGTGCGATGCGGTTTCACCTCACGCACCAACGGCTTCGTCAGCCGGCACGTCTTCGGCTGCAAGCTCGTCTTCGGTTATCCAGCCGGCCTTGAGGCGGGCAGCCAGAACCATCTGTTCAGCATCGGCCCGCGACACGCCGTGATTGGCGAGCACGCCCGGGAATACCTTCGTCTCGCCGTCCTTGCGTTCCTTCCAACCGGTCAGATCATCGGCCGCATAGCCGGCGAAATCCTCGATCGTCTTCACGCCGTCCTCGCCGAGCGTCACCATCATGGCGGTGGTCACGCCTGGAATCTCACGCAACTCGTCCTTGACGCCGAGCGCCTTGCGCTTCTCGTCATGCTCGGCTTCGATCTTCTCCAGATATTCGCGGGCGCGAGCCTGGATTTCCGAGGCGGTGTCCTCGTCGAAGCCGTCGATCGACGCGATCTCGTCGGCATCGACATAGGCGACTTCCTCGACGCTGGTGAAGCCTTCGGAGGCGAGCACCTGGCCGACCATCTCGTCGACGTTGAGCGCATCCATGAACAGAGCCGAGCGTTCGACGAACTCCTTCTGGCGGCGTTCGCTCTCTTCCTGCTCGGTCAGGATGTCGATATCCCAGCCGGTGAGCTGCGAGGCGAGCCGGACGTTCTGGCCGCGGCGGCCGATGGCCAGCGACAGCTGGTCGTCCGGCACCACGACCTCGATGCGTTCGGCGTCCTCGTCGAGCACGACCTTGGCGACTTCCGCCGGCTGCAGCGCGTTGACGATGAAGGAAGCGGCCGAAGGCGACCACGGAATGATGTCGATCTTCTCGCCCTGCAATTCGCCGACCACCGCCTGAACGCGGCTGCCGCGCATGCCGACGCAGGCGCCAACCGGATCGATGGAACTGTCACGCGAGATGACGGCGATCTTGGCGCGCGAACCTGGATCGCGGGCGACCGACTTGATCTCGATGATGCCGTCGTAGATTTCCGGCACTTCCATGGTGAACAGCTTCGCCATGAACTGCGGATGGGTGCGAGACAGGAATATCTGCGGACCGCGCTGCTCGCGACGCACGTCATAGACATAGGCGCGGACGCGATCGCCATATTTGTAATTTTCGCGTGGGATCAGCTCGTCGCGACGGATGATCGCCTCACCGCGGCCGAGATCGACGATGACGTTGCCGTATTCGACGCGTTTGACAGTACCGTTGACGATCTCGCCGATACGGTCCTTGTACTCGTCGTACTGGCGGTCACGCTCGGCCTCGCGCACCTTCTGCACGATGACCTGCTTGGCGGACTGGGCGGCGATGCGGCCGAAATCCATCGGCGGCAGCTGTTCGGCAATGAAGTCGCCGAGCTGGGCGTCGGGATTGCGCTCACGCGCCGAGGATATGGCGATCTGCGTCGCATAGTCATCGACCTTCTCGACCACTTCCATCAGCCGCTGCAGCTTCATCTCGCCGGTATTCGGATTGATGTCGGCACGGATGTTGGTTTCCTGGCCATAGCGCGAGCGCGCCGCCTTCTGGATCGCATCGGCCATGGCGGCGATGACGATCGACTTGTCGATCGACTTCTCACGCGCGACCGCATCGGCGATCTGCAGCAGTTCAAGCCTGTTGGCGCTTACAACCATCTTTTTTCTCCCGAGCTTGTTGCCGAGGTTTTGCGCCCGGCAGCCCAATCACATTTCCTGTTCGGTTTCATCTTCCGCGCCCGCTTCCACGCCCTCTGGCGCGTCTTCGGGCTCGCCGCGGCGCTTCTTGGCTTCCTTGCGCGCCCTGTTGTCCTTCGACAGTGCGTCGCGGATAAGGTCGTCGGTCAGGATCAGCCGTGCTTCGGCAATCGCATCGTAGGGCACACGCACCGTCGGCTGTTCGCCATAAGCCGCCTTGTCGCGCTCGATCAGCACGCCGTCCGCGTCGCTCTCGGCGATTTTGCCCTTGAAGCGCTTGCGGTCGGCGACGAGGACCGAGGTTTCCATCTTCACCAGATGACCCGTCCAGGTCGCGAAATCCGACTTGCGGACCAGCGGCCGATCGATTCCCGGCGACGACACTTCGAGATGATACGCCTTTTCGATCGGATCATCGACATCGAGCGCCGGCGACACTGCCCGGCTGACCTCTTCGCAATCCTCGACGGTCATGGTGCCGTCCTCGCGTTCGGCCATGATCTGCAGCGTCAGCCCGTTCTGGCCCGTCAGATGCACCCTGACAAGGCGGAAGCCAATGGTACGCAGAACCGGCTGCACGATCAGCGCGATGCGCGCATCGATGCCGCTTTCGCGGATGATGCGGTCGTCGCTGTCGGGTACCGTTGCCGTCATTCTATTCCTGTCGCTTCGTCGGCGGCCGGAAGGTAACAAAAAAGAGCGGGACCGGGTGGACCCACTCTTCGCCATACCGACCAAGAATTTGAGGCTGATATAGACGATCGCAGCCGTCGTTTCAAGTCCGCATGCAGTCCGTGTCGCTAAGCAGATGAATTGTCCGCATGCAGGGTGGGCGAAACTGTCGGGGGCGGCAGCGTTGCACAGGGCGCATGACGGCCATGCGCCAACGTCCCTGTGATATCAGGCAGTACGCGCCTATCTTTGTTGCGTTGCACAAAATCAATCACGCATTGCAGCAGGCGAAAGGGCATAATCATGACCAACCGCAAGGTTTTCTCGGCTATCGGCGATTTCTTCACCGTGTTCGGCAGCGCCGTCGCCGCTTCGCACGCCGTCGAAGCCGGCCGCAAGCCGCGCGCGCACGATCTGCGCAATCTCGGCATGGATCCGGCCGCCTTCAACAAGATCGGCCGCTTCTAAGTCCGGCGACGCAGGGACGAGGACATCTCTGGTCCTCGTCGACGTCAAAGCGCGCCTAGGCGCGCTTTGAATAGGACTATCTTATCTTCGGACGAAGGTGAGGTAGGCTGGCCGCCGGCCTTCGCGAACGGCCTTCGCCTCGTAGCGTGTACCCGGCCAACCCTTATAGGGCCGCTGCCAGTCGGCTGCCTCTTCAGCCTGCCACGCAAACGCTTCATGTGCCCGGCAGTGCAGCAGCGTCCAGTTCACATAGCTATCGATATCGGACGCAAAGCGGAATGTTCCGCCTGACTTCAGCACGCGCGCGAAACGGTCGAGATTGACCGGACTGACGAAGCGGCGCTTCCAGTGTTTCTTCTTCGGCCAGGGATCGGGATAGAGAAGGTCGATGCCGCCGAGCGAGGCTTGCGGGAGCCAGTCGAGCAGGCGCGTGGCGTCGTCGTCATAGACCCGAAGATTGGCAAGCGGCCGTTCCCTGACCGCCATCATCATCTTGGCCATGCCGTTGACGAAAGGCTCGACGCCGACAAAACCGGTCTCAGGAGCCGCCGTCGCCCGATGCAGCAGGTGCTCGCCGCCACCAAAACCAATTTCGAGATGAATGGCGCGGACATCGGCTTCGAACAGGCTGCGCAAGTCGGCCGGCGGTCCGGCCGTCAGATCAAGCCGGTAAGTGCTAAAACCGCTTTCCAGTGCCGCTGCCTGCTGCGGACGGATGGCCTTGCCGCGCCGGCGACCGAAAAATGCTTCGGTCGCACGGCTTGGCCGGTCTTTCGGATCCATGTCTTCCGGATCTATGGACGCCGCGGCTAGGCCGCGACTGCTTCGGCAGGCGCTTCGGCGAGTGCGTCCTTGAGAGCCTTGGCGAGGTCGGTCTTTTCCCAGGAGAAGGACCCGTCGCGGCCGGCCTTGCGGCCGAAATGACCATAAGACGACGTCTTGGCATAAATCGGCTTGTTGAGATCGAGATGGCGACGGATGCCGGACGGCGACAGATCCATCACGGTGCGCAGCGCCTGCTCGAGCTTTGCCTCATCGACCCTGCCGGTGCCGTGCAGGTCGACATAGACCGACAGCGGCTGGGCCACGCCTATGGCGTAGGAAAGCTGGATGGTGCAGCGATCGGCGAGCTTCGCCGCCACCACGTTCTTGGCGAGGTAGCGGGCCGCATAGGCCGCGGAACGGTCGACCTTGGTGGTGTCCTTGCCGGAAAAAGCCCCGCCGCCATGAGGCGCAGCACCGCCGTAAGTATCGACGATGATCTTGCGCCCGGTCAGGCCGGCGTCGCCGTCGGGCCCGCCGATGACGAACTTGCCTGTCGGGTTGATGTACCAGTTGCAGCTGTCGGCGATCTTCAGGTCGCCCAGCGCCTCGCGAATATAGGGTTCGACGACGTTGCGAACCTTCTTCGAATCCCAGCTGGCGTCGAGATGCTGGGTGGACAGCACGATCTGCGTCACTTCCGCCGCCTTGCCGTCGATATAGCGGACGGTGACCTGGCTCTTGGCGTCCGGCCCGAGCCGGCCGGCATCGCCGTTGCCTTCATGGCGCGCGGCGGCCAGCAGTTCGAGGATCTTGTGGCTGTAGTAGATCGGCGCCGGCATCAGATCCGGGGTCTCGCGGCAGGCATAGCCGAACATGATGCCCTGGTCGCCGGCCCCTTCCTCGCCTTGCCGGTCGGAGGCATTGTCGACGCCCTGGCCGATATCCGGCGACTGGCCATGCAGCAGAACCTCGATCTTTGCCGTCTTCCAGTGGAAACCGGCCTGTTCATAGCCGATTTCGCGGATCGCCTTGCGGGCGGCCGACTTGAACTTCGCCGGATTGACGAGCGGATGACCGGCGGTATCCATCAGGATGTTGCCGGCCTTGTCCTTCTTGAGCAGGGTCTCGGGGACGCGCACCTCGCCAGCGATGATGACGCGATTCGTGGTCGCCAGCGTTTCGCAGGCGACGCGGACCTTCCAGGGGTCCATGCCGGTCTTTCTGGCCTCGCGATAGACCAGATCGACGATCTCGTCGGAGATACGGTCGCAGACCTTGTCGGGATGACCCTCGGCAACGGATTCCGAGGTGAATAGATAGTTTTGCCGCGTCACGGGTGTCCCCTCTTGAAAAATCATCGGCACGCTGCCGATTGGCGCGCCACGTGTTAGCTGTGCCGGGCAGCGCTCGTCAAGCGGTGGGTGCCATTATCTTGTACCACTTTGACCGCCGGCAGGATGCCGCCAGCCTGCCTGGCTCCAGCACGTGCTTTAGCTTCAGCACGTCGTTGAGAAAGACTTTGAGCATGGCTGTCGAGCAAAATCGATCCGCTCTCCTGCATGCCTGCGGGATGTAAATTCCACGATGCGCGAGATCGCAAGAAATTGCCTGCCCGCAATGACGGCTTCGCTTTGTTCGTCTTTTCAAACGGCTGCCCAATCAATCGACCCAGACCAATCTGCGTAATCAATCGACTGCGTCGGAGGAAAGGGCCTTCACAAGCTCGATAACCTTGCGGCGTATCTTCACGTCGGTGATCTTGACGAAGGCCCGGTTGAGTTGAAGACCTTCAGGACTGCCGCAGAATTCGACGGCAGAAGCCATTGATGCATCCTCGGCAAATCCGCGGTTGCCCACGGTCTCCTGGCCCGGCGCGTCCTCGAAAAAGAAAGCGACGGGCACACCCAGTATCGAGGCGATTGCCTGCAAACGGCTGGCGCCAACACGATTGGTACCCTTTTCGTATTTCTGTATCTGCTGAAACGTTATACCGAGGTTCTCGCCCAGCTTTTCCTGGCTCATTCCCAACATATTGCGACGAAGCCTGATGCGACTTCCGACATGGATGTCGATAGGATTCGGCTTCTTCTTGTTTTCTTCTGCCATTTTTTCCTCGCCGAATTTTTCCGGCTTTTTGTGTTTTTTCTGCCCAAAACGAAGCCGGCGGCCAGTGCCCCAACAGAACCGACGTGCTGACTTCGAGAAATTTCAGGCGGTTACAGTATGAGTTTCTAATGTGTCGACTGTCAATTCGCCCGTAGCCGTTGCCTTACATTCATTGTGAAAGCGGCGAGAGCGAACAGCAACATGATCATCAGTCCATTAATGCGTCTTTGGCTGGAAGAAACGATGGCTCGATTGGAAATCGGCACGTGGACATCGATGGCTCCGCGGGCGTCGATTGCCAGCGCGTCGAGGATGTGTCCGCGCGGATCGACGACAGCGGAAATGCCGTTATTGGCTGCACGCAACAATGGCACCCCGTTCTCCACCGCACGAATCTGCGCCTGCCTGAAATGCTGGTACGGACCCGGCGTGTCACCGAACCACGCGTCGTTCGTGACATTCACAATAAGCTCAGCTGACGTTGCGTCAACCGCCACCAGATCGGGAAAGATGACTTCGTAGCAAATGAACGGAAGCACGCGGATGCCGCCGGGCAACGCGATCGGGTGCCGCTCATTGCCCGCCGCGTAGGTTGTCGGCCCGGCGACGAGTTGTTTGAGCCCCAAGCGGCCAAGCAGGTCGGCAAAAGGCAGATATTCGCCAAAGGGCACCAGATGAACCTTGTCGACTGCATCGGCGATTTGACCCTTGTCGTCGATCGCCACCACCGAATTGTAGTACCGCCTGTCGGCATCATCCGCCGACCCGCCTTCCTCCCGGACGACGCCGGCGATCAGCGTCTGGCCGCCGCCAAGCATCTCTCCCAGCGCGGTCAGCGCATCGGGACGTTCGGCGAAAAAAAACGGCACGGAGGTTTCCGGCCACAGGATCAATTGCGGCTTGGCATGACCAGTCTCTGGCGCCTTGGCCGAAAGCCCCATCAGTGTAGCGAAAATCCGGTCGGGCACTGAAGGGTCCCACTTTTCGCTGAGGTCGACGGCCGGCTGCACGATGCGGACGTCGATTGCGCGGGTTGCGGGTTCGACCTTGGCAGCAAGCCTGACATAGCCGAAGCCGACATGGGCCGCGACGAGAACGGCAGCCAGTGCACCCCCAAGGCGGATATGCCGGCGCGCCGCAAGCAGGGCCGGCAAGGCAAAGACGAAGACCGCCAGCGCGTTGATGCCGACCATGCCGGTCACCGACACGCTCTGCATAAGCAAGGGCACCGGCATCGCCGCGTAGCCGACGGCATTCCAGGGAAAGCCGGTGAACAGAAAGTCGCGCAGCCATTCCGCCAGGCCGAAGCCGAAGGCAAGGGCGGCGATGCGGCCGATGTCGTTGCTCCACAGCAGCCGGGCAACCGCTGTCGCGAAGCCATAGAAAAAGGCGAGCGCCAGCGGAATTCCGACCACTGCGAAGGGAAGCGCCCAGGCGAAACTGTCGGCCTCGACCAGGAGTGCTGAGCCGATCCACCACAATCCGGCGAGAAAATAGCCGAAGCCGAACCACCAGCCGACGGCGAAGGCCGGCCGCAAATGCCGGAACCAGCCATCGGAGGCTTCGCCGGTTGCGCCGTCGAGGAGCCAGACCAGCAGCGGAAACGAAACGAAACAGACGGCGAAGAAATCGTAAGGCGCCTGGGCAAGAACCGCCAGCGCACCGGCAAGAAACGCCACAAGCGCGCGGCGCCAGCCCCACAGCAGAATTATCCGGCCGGCCAGGCGCTTCATCGATGCTTCCGAGTCGTGCGAATCACGGCAGAAGATTTATCAGGCCGCAGTCCACGCTCCAAACGGCCATGCTTCAGCCAGGCTGCCGGATTAGGTCTGCTGGATAGGTGGGGCGACTGACGCCGGCAAGATAAGTGTCGCATGTGAATTGTCGCGCAGACCGCTCGTGCCGGTGTATCACTATAATGCGCGCGATAGAAAAGCGTTCAGCCGCTCCAGCACGAGATCCGGGGCTTCGAGCTGAGGCAAGTGACCGACGCCGGGTAATGTTTCAAACGATGCCTGCGGGATCAGCGCATGAAGCGCTTTGCCTCGCTCCAGCGGGATCCATGGATCGTCCTTGCCCCAAATTATCTTTACCGGACACCTGATATCCCCGAACGCCTGCTCGACTTCGGCGGTATATTTTTCGTCGGCTTGCGCGAATTGCCGATAGAAGCTTCCGCGTCCCTCTTCGGCAAGCCACGGCTCGACAAGCTTCTCGAAATCTCCGGGCGCGATGTCATTTACGATCGCCCCCTTGATATATGCTTCCACCACCGCTCTGTGGATATGCGGCGGCAGGCCCAGAAAGGCATCCACATGGCGACCGACATGATCGAAGAACGCCGATCCCCAAGGGCGCATAGCGACGACATTCATCAGGACATACCGCTCGAAGTCGCAGCCATGCAGCAAATGCGCCCGTAGCGTCGTCGCTCCGCCGAAATCATGGGCAACAACGATGGGCTGCTCCAGGTCCCAATGCGCGAGCATCTCGGCGAATACTTCTCCTTGCACGTCGAGTGAGGTGCGTTGCTCCGCGCCTTTGTCCGATCGCCCGTATCCGGGCATATCGTACCAGTGGACACGATACCGCCTTGCAAGATCTGGAATAATCCGATGCCATGAGAACGAAGACCACGGCCAGCCGTGCGCCAGCACAAGTGCGGGTCCGCTACCAAATTGACCCGCTGCCACAGCGCCCGCGGATGTTTCCACGGTCTCATCGAGCTTCCACGACATCAGACATTCTCCTAGTACTCAGGACAGCGTCCGAATGGTTCGCAAACCATGTAGTTCGAGACCGCTTCCCACCCATTGCTGAAATTCAGCCCGAGGATTCTAGTCGGTGCCAGCCTTCAATCTGCAGATCGCCCAGCCGTTCAGCCTCCTCGCGTGGAACAAAGCGTACGGTCTGGGAAAATGTCCAGACGTGACCTTCAGGATCGCGCGCCCTGTACTGCCGTTCACCGTAAAACTGGTCAGCCGGCTCCTGGACGATCTCGGCTCCCGCCGCCCTTGCACGATCGCAGTGGGAATCTAGGCCGTCCTTGAGGCGCACATAAACCGACTGCGTGTTCTTGCCGGCGACCGACGCGGGACTGGCTACATGGTCGGCCCATTCGGAATCGACGATGATATAGCCGTCACCGAACCGCATCTCGGAATGGACGAGCCTGCCATCAGCGTCGCTGACCACCATGCTCGGCTCGAAGCCGAAAGCCTTTTCAAGCCAGATCAAGGCGGCGCGCGGATTCCTGTAGAATATGCCGGAGCCCAAGGTTGAGCGCTTGAACGGATCGTCGACCGTCATCGGGCGAGCGGCGTCTTTCACGCCTGCTCGGCACGGACGGCGCGCCGGCGGCGCTCGCCCTTCTGGGTCTCCACGATGCGCACCCGCTTGACGCGGCGTGGATCGGCGTCGAGCACATGGAATTCGAAGCCGGGGATGGCCTGCACCACTTCGCCGCGGGCCGGGACCCGGCCAAGCGTGTTGAAGATCATGCCGCCGATCGTGTCGACATATTCGCCATGCTCGCCGGCGGCAAAATCCTCGCCGATCATCTTGGCGACATCGTCGATCTCGGCCTTGCCGTCGACGACGAACACGCCCTCGCCGGTCTGGGTGATCATCGGCTCGTCCTCGTCGTGCTCGTCCTCGATGTCGCCGACCACCATCTCGACGATATCCTCGAGCGAGACCAGACCATCGGTGCCGCCATATTCGTCGATGACCAGCGCCATCTGGGTGCGCATCGCCTGCATGCGCCCCATCAGGTCGGAGGCGAGCATCGACGGCGGCACGAAAAGCACCGGGCGGATCAGGGTCAGGTCGCCGATGGTGCGCGTGAGATCGACCTTGGCGAGATCGAGAAGCGTGGCAGGGGCGGCTTTCCTGGTCGTCCTGCTCTTTCTGACGCGGGCCAGCTTGGTGATGTGAGCGAGCACGTCGCGGATGTGGACCATGCCACGCGGGTCGTCGAGCGTCTCCGAATAGACCGGCATGCGGGAATGGCCGGACTGCTCGAACAGTCCCAGAAGATCGCCCAGGTTCGTCGTGATCTCGACCGCCTCGATGTCGGCGCGCGGCACCATGACATCCTCGACGCGAACCTCGCGCAGGCGCAGAATGTTGTTGAGCATGGCCCGTTCGCCGGGCGAAAAGGCGCCGGCATCGCTCGCCGTTTCGGCAAGCGCGTCGGCGATCTCCTCGCGCAGGCTGGTGCCGTTGCGCTGCCTGAACAGGCCGAGCACGCGATCGAACAGGGAAGGACCGGCAGGCGATGGCTCGCTGGCGAAGCTGCCGGTCGTGGTACTCGGACTAGAGTCCTCTTCCGTCTGTTCGGATGGCTTGGTCGCACTGCCGGCGTCTGGGTGGGCGGCAGTCTCTGGTTTGTCGTTCATCGTCGTCCGGTCATTTGATCTTTTTAGTTACGCGTAGGGATCGGGAATGGCAAGCCTTGCAAGTGCTGCGCGTTCGACGGCTTCCATTTCTTCGGCCTCGGCGTCGGTCTCGTGATCGTAGCCCAGCAAATGCAGCAGACCGTGGATGACGAGATGGGTGATATGGTTGTCGACAGGCTTGTCTTCCAGTGCGGCTTCGCGCGCAACCGTCTCGGCGGCCAGCACAATGTCGCCCAGCATGGGCGGAAGCGGACCGCCCTTGGCGAGCGGAAAAGCCGGGAAAGACAGGACGTTGGTCGGTTTGTCCTTGCCGCGCCATCCCGCATTGAGACTGCGGATGTGGGCATCGTCAGAAAAAACGATGCTGAGCTCGGAACGGCCGGCCGCGCCGGTTTCGGCAAACGCGGCGGCAACGGCGCGATCGACCAGCCGCGTCAGCGCGGCCTCATCGGGCCAGTCGCCCGCTTCGACTGCTATATCGATGTCGACGGGGACCGGAAGATCCCCGCCTACAGATTCTTTGTCCTCAGCCATAAGGCTGCATCTTCGTGTTTTCTTGTTTGAGCATCGGATTGCCCCAAAACCGGTTCCCCCTTTTGGGTCCGATGCTCTAGCCTTCGGCGCCCAGGCCCCGGGCCAGCTTGCCGTCGCGGTCGTAGGCCTTGACGATCTCGGCGACCAGCGGATGCCTGACGACGTCGCCTTCGTTGAAGCGCACCGTCACCATGCCGGTGACGCCGTCGAGGATCCTGAGCGCCTCGACCAGACCGGATTTGGTGTTTTGCGGCAGGTCGATCTGGGTCGGATCGCCGGTGACGATCATGCGCGAATTCTCGCCGAGACGGGTCAGGAACATCTTCATCTGCATCGGCGTGGTGTTCTGCGCCTCGTCGAGGATGACGGCGGAGTGCGCCAGCGTGCGGCCGCGCATGAAGGCCAGCGGCGCGATCTCGATCACCTCGGCGGCAATCGCCCGCTCGACCTTGTCGGCCGGCATCATCTCGTAAAGCGCGTCATAGAGCGGCCGCAGATAGGGATCGACCTTCTCCTTCATGTCGCCGGGCAGGAAGCCGAGCCGCTCGCCGGCCTCGACGGCAGGCCGCGACAGCACGATGCGCTCGACCATGCCACGTTCGAGCAGCATCGCCGCATGCGCCACCGCCAGGAAGGTTTTTCCAGTGCCAGCCGGGCCGATGCCGAAGACGAGCTCGGACCGCTCCAGCGCGCGCATATAGGCGTCCTGGTTGAGCGAGCGGGCATAGATCGTCTTCTTGCGCGTCGATATCTGGGCGGCTGACACCTTGCCCTTGCGCTCCAGCGTCGGCAGCGTCAGCTGGTCGTCGGCGGCGATCGCCATGCGCACGGCACCGTCGACGTCCGACTGGCCGATGTCAGCGCCTTTCTGGAGAATGCCGTAGAGATTATCCAGGGCGCGGCGCGCCTGCTCGGCGGCCGAGGCGGAGCCCTTGATGGTCAGCTGGTTGCCGCGTGAGCGGATATCGACGCCAAGCTTCTGCTCGAGCCTGGCCAGATTCTCGTCGAACTGGCCATAAAGGGCGCTGGCAAGCTTGTTGTTGTCGAAAGTCAGAACGATGTGCGCCATATCCGAAGCCCCCGATGGTAGGTTCTGGGGCAGGTTCTTCACTTCCGCAGCGCTCAACCGTCTCTCCTCATCTGCCGAGACCTTCAGGCCAATTCGGCGAACAGGCTGTTGTAACCCGTCTTCGTGATTCGTACCTGGATAATCTCACCGATTTCGCCGGACTTTTCATCAACAATAACCGGCTGCAGCCACGGTGAGCGGCCGACCTTCTGGCCGGCCTGACGGCCCGGCTTCTCGATCAGCGTGTCGATGGTGCTGCCGACCAGGCTGGCGCCGAACTCCTGCTGCTGGGTCAGCAACAGCGCCTGCAGTCGCTGCAGGCGCTCGTCCTTGACCGCTTCCGGCACATGATCGGCCATTTCCGCGCCCGGCGTGCCGGGGCGCGGCGAATATTTGAACGAGAAGGCCGAGGCATAGTTCACCTGGCGGACAAGGTCCATCGTCGCCTCGAAATCCGCATCCGACTCGCCGGGAAAGCCGACAATGAAGTCGCCCGAAAGCGCGATATCGCTCCGTGCGGCGCGGATCCGGTCGAGCAGCGTCAGATAGTCTTTTGCCGTATGCCTGCGGTTCATCGCCTTGAGGATGCGGTCGGAGCCGGATTGCACAGGCAAATGCAGATAGGGCATCAGCGCCGGCAAGTCACGGTGAGCGGCGATCAATTCGTCGTCCATGTCGCGCGGGTGGCTGGTGGTGTAGCGCAACCGCGCCAGCCCGGGAATCTCGGCCAGCCGGAACAGCAAGCGGCCAAGACCCCATTCCTCGGCCTTTTCACCTTCGCCGTGCCAGGCATTGACGTTCTGGCCAAGCAGCGTCACCTCGCGCACGCCGGCTTGCGCCAGCCGTTCGGCCTCGGCGACGATCTGCGCCACCGGCCGCGACACTTCCGAGCCTCTGGTATAGGGCACGACGCAGAAGGTGCAGAACTTGTCGCAGCCTTCCTGCACGGTCAGGAACGCGGTGACGCCGCGCCTGATGATCTCGGCGCGCTTCGGCTGCGGCAGATGCTCGAACTTGTCCTCGATGGCGTAGTCGGTCTCGACGATCTTTTCGCCGCCGCGCACCCGTGCCAGCACGTCGGGCAGCCGATGATAGGTCTGCGGGCCGATGACCAGATCGACGGCCGGCGAGCGGCGGATGATCTCGGAGCCCTCCGCCTGCGCCACGCAGCCGGCGACGCCGACCAGCATCTCGCGGCCGGCCCGCGCCCGTTCGGCCTTCATCTCACGAATGCGGCCGAGTTCGGAATAGACCTTTTCGGCGGCTTTCTCGCGGATATGGCAGGTGTTGAGCAGCACCAGATCGGCCTCGCCGATCGCATCCGTCGCAGTATAGCCGTCCGCGGCCAGCGCGTCGGTCATACGCTGCGAATCGTAGACGTTCATCTGACAGCCATAGGTCTTGATGAAGACCTTCCGGCTCGCGGCAGGCGGCGCGACCGCAGTTTCGGTCGCAGTATCGATGTCGTCCCGTTCGATCGTGTTCAATTCCATCTGGCGGCTTCTAACGCCTTTCCCCGACAAAAAACAGACGATTCTGCCTTACAGCGCCGCGCCTCCTTTGGACGCGCAAAGCGCTGGAGCTTTTCCGTCTTACCGGCTCGGCCGCGGATCGGCGAGCGCCGCCTGCACCATATCACGCACCTGACTTTCCATCAGCCTGGCCGTTTCCTTGCGGCTGGAGCCCTTGGAGAAGGCGACCGGCTCGCCGAAATGCACTTCGACATCGAGCCCGCCCTCCGCCATCAGCACCTTGAGATGCGGCATCAAATTCTCGTCGCCGATCCAGGCGGCAATCGGCCGGTGCCTGCGGCCGAGCGGCACGCCGTGCAGGCGCGTATAGACGATCGCCACCGGCTGGATGAAGACCTTTTCGGCCGCCCCTTCCGAAATCGCCATCGAGGCGGCGCCGAACAGCGTACTCTTGAACGGCAAGATCATGTTGCCGTCGCTGGTCGAACCTTCGGCAAACAGCACCATGGCGTCGCCCTTGGCCATGCGGCTGGCGATCTCGCTCGCCTGGTCGCCCGACGAACGTTTGCGCTCGCGCTCGATGAAAACGGTGCGCTGCAGCTTCGACAACATGCCGATCAACGGCCAGCCGGCCATGTCGGCCCTGGCGATGAACGTCACGTCGGCCATCGACCCCAGCACCATGATGTCGGTCCATGAAACGTGGTTCGACGCAACCAGTAACGGGCGCTGATTGGACAAGGTCCCCTTGACGTGGATGCGCGTGCCGAGCGCCCGGATGATGAGCCGGTGCCAGATCTTCAGGATGAACGTCTCGCGCCACAGGCCGGTCTTCATCGACAGGATCTGCAACGGCACGAGGATCAACGAGCCTGCGACAACGAGGCCCAGCGCCAGGAAAATCCTGATTTTTCCGATCATCCGCTCTTGGCCCTGTCCGAGTTCTGGCTAGAGCGACGCGTCCAACTGGACGTCCAAGCACGCTCTAGCGCTTTTTAATCTGCGCATCTCAACCTGCGCATCGTACTTTCCGAGAATCGGTTCCGATTTGCGGGCCGATGCGCTAGCGAAGATCGCGGCGCATGACAAGCGCTCCGGTCGGGCCGTGCTCGGGCGATCTGTAGTAGTTGGCACGTTTGCCGACCTCGCGGAATCCCAGCCGCCGATAGAGCGCGATCGCGGCGACGTTGGTCTCGTCGACCTCGAGGAAAAGCGCCTCGGCGCGTTGCGCATGCAGTTCGCGCAGCACCGCATCCATCAATTGCCAGCCAAGCCCCTGGCGGCGATGGGAGCGCGCCACCGCGACAGTCAGGACCTCTCCTTCGCCGGCCGCCAGGCGCGCCAGCACGAAACCGACCGGCGGCTTGGCACCCTGGCCGGTCTCGCGCGCGGCATAGCCGAACACCGTGTCCTGCTCGATCAATGCGGCGAATTCGTCATCGCTCCACGGCCGGACGAAATCCTCGCGATGCAGCACCGACAGGGCCGCACTGTCGGCGACCGTCAGCGGCTCGAGCGCAAAGTCCCTGCGGCGCGGCTGGAGGAAAGGAATGCGCATCAGTTTTTCTTCCCAGCTTTCTTCCTGGACAGGATAAACCCGGCCTGCGGCTTGGCGTCCGCCCCGCGCAAATAAAGCGGTTTCGGCTTTTCGCCTTCACCCTTGGCAGCGGCCAGCCGGGCATAGATTGCGATATCCGTAGTGGCGCTTGTCGGGCCGACGTCGAAGGCGCGCCCGGCCGATGCAGCAATTTGCGTGGCCGCGGTGCCGGCCAGAACCGGAAACCCGTCAACCGCCATGGCGGCGGCTTGCGAAAGCGTGGCCACCGCGGGACCATAAATCAAAACGGATGCTTCGTCGTAAAGCGCTGCATGGATCTCCTCGCGGCCGGCGTCGAGCGCGGCCAGCACGGCGCGGCCGGGAAATGTCTCTTTCGCCTGCGCCGCCAGCGCTTCCAGCGTCGTCACCCCGATTGCCGGGATTTTCAGCGCCAGCGCCAGGCCCCGCGCCGCCGAGACGCCGACGCGCAGGCCGGTGAAGGAGCCCGGGCCGGTGGAGACAGCGATGGCGCCAAGGCCGGCATAGTCGGCGCCGCCGGTCGTCAACGCCTCTTCGATCACAGCCATCAGATGTTCGGCATGGCCCTTGCCGAGATCGAGCACCGAGCGGCCGAGTTCCTTCCCGGCCGCCGCGTCGTAGACACAGGCGGCGCAGAGATTGGCGGCACAATCGATGGCAAGCAACTTCATGAGACGGCCGGTTGGCAGCGCCCGCTTGGGGCACAGGGGGTTCGAAAGACAATTTCCCTGTGCCTGCCATGGCTCGTCCCTGCAAGGGGATAATGCATAAATCGTTTGGCGGCTTCGCTTCGACCTCGCCCAAAAAGAGGTAACTCTCGGCGACCACAACCGTCAATGAACCAGTGCCGCACTATGCGGCCTGGTCGATGCGCAGCATGTGATTGTCCCAGACATAGTCCGGCTCGGACCGTGTCGCGCCGCCGGCTTGGGCTATCTGTCCCGTGCCGGTCGTCGCCATGAAGCTCGCCCGGTCGGGCGCCACGCCGCAGACCTCGGCCAGTGCGCTGGTGGTGACGATCCGGCCGCTGGCCGCATCGATCACCGCGAGCGAGTTGCCTTCCGGCGAGGACACCGCGACGGTACCGGCAGCAGGGTTGGCGGCGACCGAGCCGATGTAGTTCCTGAAGCCGGACAGCACGTCCTGCGGCATGTCGAGCAGTTGCAGATCCTTGCCGCGTGCGGCGCGGCCGACCAGCAGCGGACGATCGCTGCCCGGCCCCCTGTACTGGCAGCCGAACCAGACCGCGCCGGATTTGTCGGTATCCATGTGCCGGATCGAAAGCTGGTGCAGCGCCGGCGGCAATTCGTGCTTTTCGACAAGGTCGCTGGTAAGGCGGTCGACCAGCACATAGGATGGCTTCATCGTCGCGATGTTGAGCTCGGCACGGCCATAATCCGGATGCGTCTCGATGCCGCCATTGGCGACGGCAATCGTCCTGCCGTCGCCGAGCAGCAGAAGCTCGTGCGGACCCATGCCATAGGTCGGGAACTCGCCAACGCGCTTGAATTTCGCACGCGTGTCATAGACGCCGACCACGCCGGCGGCATTGTCGAAATCGTTCTCGGTGGCGTAGAGCAGCGCACCGTCGGTCGAAAACACGCCGTGGCCGAAGAAATGGCGACCACTGATGCTGGCAATGGTCAGCGGCTCGTCGCGGCCGGTATGGTCGAACACAACCGCGAAAGTGCCGGGCTGCCTGGCAAAGACCACCGAGCGCTTCGACAGCGGATCGAATGTGACGTCGTGACCGCGGGCGGGCAGGTCGAGGGCATGCAGCACCTTGCCGGCCTCGGACAGGATCGCCGCGCCATAGCTGCCGTCGCGCTTGACGAACGCGGTGGCGAAGACGGCGTCCGTGCTAAGCGTCTTCGCCCATGCCGAAGGCGCCATCGCGGCAACAAAGCCAACGCCTGCGGCCCTGAGGAAATCACGACGATCGATCAGCGGCGTCTTCAGGATTAGTCTCCGTCGAGCGACGAGAAACCGGCGGTCAGGCCGAATTCGGCGGTAAGCCTGGTGCCAATCAGGGTCGAGAGGCTGGATGTCACCAGCGAGAAGTGGTCGAGCCTCTGGCGCAGCGCCGGATCGGCAAGCGCCTTGTCGATCGGGCCTCTGATGGCGGTGGCGTCGGCGGCGCCGTTGACGAGCTGGATGTGGATCGATTCCGCCATCCAGCGCGCATCGGGCGACAGCGCGTCGCCAAGCTGCGAAGCCTGGAACAGAGCGTCCATCCCCGAAAGATTTCCGGTCAGCGAACGCGCGGTGTTTTGTGAACGCCAGTAGATCGCCTGTTTCGGCTTGTCGGCCTGCGGGCTACTGCCCAGAAAACCTTTCAGGCGCACGTCACGGACCATCTCCAGTTCGTTGATGAAGACGCCGACCAGTTCGGTCACCGCTTCCGTGCCGTCGCGGTAGAGTGCGTTCTGCGGCCCCGGATTGGCCCAAAGTGCTGCAAAGCCGTCGGGCTTGTTCCAGGCGTCGCTGACCTCGGCGGCAATGGTTTCGATGTTGCCGGCGACGGCCGCGCCGTAAGCGCAGCGATAGGGATCGTCCCTGCCGGCGAGCCGCTCGGCGCCGTCGCCGTAAAGCACGAATTCCAGCGCGCCGAGCCCTTGCATGGCGACGCTCTTTTTCGCCAGATGGGCCGGATCGGCGGCGGTCCGGTCTTTACTGGCCAACGCCGCCTGCACCTGCCTCAGGCCGATGCTCTTGCGGTCCGGCCAAAACAGCATGCGTTCCAGCCGGTTGTTCTGCGTGATCGGTCCGATGCGGATGATCTCGACGACCGACCAGGCATCCACGGTGCCGGAGAATTCGGCGCGCGCCGCATCGAGATGGTCCTGCGAAGGCGCGTCGCACAGCGTCCGCACTGCCTTGCTCAGGCTGTCGGCATGGTCTTGCAGGCGTGCATAGGCCGGGCGGACAAAGCCGTCGATCGCTCGCTGGATCACGTCGGAAGCCTTCACCGCTGCGGACGCCGGCAATGAGCCGGCGAGGACCAGCGGGAGAACCAGGACAAACGCCAGACGCTTCGACATCACAACGACTCCAGGAATTTGACCAATGCGGCGCGATCGGGCGCGGCGGCGGCGGCGAAGCGGTCGCGCGCCTTCTGCCCCTCGCCGCCATGCCACAGGATCGCCTCGGTCAGGGTGCGCGCCCGCCCGTCGTGCAGGAAGAAGTTGTTGCCGTTGACGGTCTGGGTAAGACCGATGCCCCACAGTGGCGGCGTGCGCCATTCGCTCCCGCTGGCATCGCCCACCGCTTGCCCGTCGGCGAGGCCCGGCCCCATGTCGTGCAGCAGAAAATCGGAATAGGGCCAGATCAGCTGGAAGGCCTGCGCCTTGTTGGGCGTGCCGCGGCGGGTGACGAATTTCGGCGTATGGCAGGCAATGCAGCCCATGTCGTAGAACAGCTTCTTGCCGGCCAGCACATCGGGCTTGTCGAGATCGCGCCGCGCCGGCACGGCGAGGTTTTGCGAATAGAAGGTGACCAGGTCCATGACCGGCGGCGGCGCCTCGACTGGGCCAAGGCGCTCCTGGACGCCGTTGGCCATGGCAAGGCAGTTCTTTTCGGCCGCGGTGCAATCGCCCCAGTGGTTCGGCACTTCCGGCGTCGAAATGCCGATGTCGCCGGCGAATGCGTCCGCCGCCTGCTGGCGGATCGAAGGGGTCTGCGCCTTCCAGCCAAAGCGGCCGAGCGTCGGCTCGCCGCTGTGGCCGTCGCGCACAATATTGGGCTTTCCGGAGATGCCGTCACTGTTGCGATCGTCCGGATCGGCACTGGCGAGAATGTCGGCCGGCGCGATTTGCTCGACCAGGCCGAGGCCGATCATCGGCGGCGTCAAGCGCGGCGAAAGCGTGGTGTGCGGATCGAGCGGCCCGTTGGCAAGATCATCGACCGAATAGCTCGGCTTGCGCAGCCAAACCACGGTGCCGTCCGGCAGCGCGACTTTTTGCTCCTGGTAGACGACACGCATCCTGCCTTCGCCGCGAAGGCCCGGAACGGCCAGTTCCTGCAATTGCGAGCCGTAGACCGGATCGGGGAAGTTGAGCACCTTGCGGGCGGCGAGCGCTGCATCCTCCTCCTCGGTGCTCGCCTGCCGCGCCAGCCGCAGGAACATCGAGGTGGTGCCGCTGTCGGCTTGCGGCGGATGACCGCGACCGTCCTTCAGATGGCAATTCTGGCACGCCCGCTCGTTGAACAGCGGACCAAGCCCGTCCGATGCCTGCGTCGACGAGGGCGATGACACCCAGTTCTTGCGGAAAAGAGCATTGCCGAGCTTGAAGGTGCCTTGTTCCTCGAAAGTGATATTGGCGGAGGATTGCGAGAAAGCGTCCTTGTTGGCGCCTTTCAGCGACGTGCCGGCGCCACCCTGCATCGGCTCGAACTGCTCGGGCTTGGAGAAATCCCTGGTCGGCCTGGTGATGGCAATGACGCGCGCCAGATCCTTCGGCGTCAGATCGGCACGGCCGGTGGCGAGACCCGCCGGTTCGGGCGCGCCGGCCAGCGCCGTGGCGGTCAGCGCGACCACTACGGCAGGCGAAAGCCCACGAAGCCAGCTGTATCGCGGGTTGTGGTGGGACGACAGGCCGCAATCCTCGGCCCGCCGCAAGCGGCGCAAGTAGTCTAAGCGGCGCCGCATTCCGGCATGTCCCTAATCCGCCTCGTCGGCCGATGCGGCGTTGAGCTGGCCGTATTTTTCCTCGCCGATCGAGGCGAGCAGGTCGAGCTGCGTCTCGAGGAAGTCGATGTGACCTTCCTCGTCGGACAACAAATCCTCGAACAGCTTCATCGTCACATAGTCACCTGCTTCGTCACAAATCTCGCGCGACCGTTTGTAGGCAGTGCGCGCGTCATACTCGCCGGCAAGATCCGATTCGAGCACTTCCTTGACATTCTGTCCGATGCGCAGCGGCGCTACCGACTGCAGGTTCGGATGGCCTTCAAGGAAGATGATGCGGGCCACGAGCCGGTCGGCATGGTGCATCTCCTCGATCGATTCCGCGCGTTCCTTCTTTGCCAGCTTGGCGTATCCCCAGTCTTCCAGCAGGCGGAAATGCACCCAGTACTGATTGACTGCTCCAAGTTCCAGAAACAGAGCCTCGTTAAGCCGCTCTATGATCTGTTGTTCGCCTTTCATGGGTTCTGCTCCCGTATTGGACGCGCAGGCCTCTGACGCGATCCAGGTGTGAAACGACATCCACGCCGCTCGCCTCCGAGCGGGCGTGGTAATTTTCGGTTACCCGAATGATCGTTTCGACCACATTTGGGAAGCAGCCGCAACAGCGACCACGCTTCTGCATGGCATGATAGATCTTCGCCGGCACGATAAGCTGCCAAGGGTCCTGATCCAGCAGCCCGACGATCGTCTGCTCAATCTCCTTCTCGGTGATGATGTTGCAATGGCAGATCAGCATTATTTGCTCTGTGTGGCTGACGGCGCGTGCTCGGCGCCATGTGGCTTATTTTCTTAGTGGAGCCTGGGCTTTCGGTTCGGGCTCCGGGCATCGACGCCTTACTGAAACACCTTGTCCGGCGCATCGAGGCTGTCCGAGCCCTCGAAGGCGATGGCATTGAGTTTCAGGGTGCCGACGGCGCGTTCGATCGACTTGGTCTGGTCGACCAGCGAGTCGATCGCCGCCTGCACGGTGGCGTTGCCTTGCGTACTGCCTTCGCCGATCTGCTGGTCATAGGCCTCGCCGCCAAGCGCCCGCGCCTTGATCGCTTCCATCTTGGCGACGGTGACATCAAGCTTGTCCGACAGTTCCTTGTCGACCGCCGGATCGGCCTCCTTGACCATGTCGGATACCGACGGTCCTTTGACGACGGTGCCGTCGAGGCGGGTGTAGTTGCCCTTATAGGCGGCGCGAATGCCGACGGCATCGTAGAGATGGGAATCGTAGGTGTTGTCGGAGAAGCAGTCATGCTCCTCTTCCGGGTCGTGCAGCAGCAGGCCGAGCTTCATGCGCTCGCCGGCGAGTTCGCCGTAGGACAGCGAGCCCATGCCGGTGAGGATGGTCGAGATGCCGGCTTTCGGCTCGCCATCGACAAGGTTCTTGCGGGCGGCGCCGCCTTCCTTCCAGTCGTTGACCATGTCCTGCAGATCGGAAACCAGAAGCTCGCTCGCCGACTTCAGGTACTGCGCGCGACGATCGCAATTGCCGCCGGTGCAGTTGGCGAGGTCGTAGTCGGTATAGGGCCGTTCGCCAGCGCCCGGGCCGGTGCCGTGCAGGTCCTGGCCCCACAGCAGGAATTCGATGGCGTGATAACCGGTCGCCACATTGGCCTCGATGCCGCCGGCCTCCTGCAGCGTGCCGGAGAGGAACTCGGGAGTAAGATTGGTGGCGTCGATCTTCTTGCCGTCGATCTCGATCGACTTGTTGGCGATCACATTGGCGGTATACAGTGCATTCGCGTCCGACTCGGTGCCGTAGTTCTCGGCGACATAATCGATCAGGCCTTCGTCCAGCGGCCAGGCGTTCACCTTGCCTTCCCAGTCGTCGACGATGGCGTTGCCGAAGCGATAGACTTCGGTCTGCTGATAGGGAACGCGCGACGCTTTCCAGGCCTCGCGGGCGGCGGTGAGCGTTTCCACCGAAGGCTTGGCGAGCAGCGCGTCGACAGCCTTGCCGAGCGCCTGCGCCGTGGTCAGCGAATCCTCATATTTGGCGAGCGCAATATCGGAATAGGTCTTGATGACCGCCTTGGCATCGGTTTCCGCCTTGGCCGGCAGCACGAATATCGCCGCCGTCAAGACCACCGTGGCGCCGATCGCTGCAAGCCTGCTGCCATATCGCGCCGTGATCATCGCTCTCATGATTGTCTTCTCCCTCGGGAATTCAGTGAAAATGCCGGCGCCAAAGGCGCGTCGGCAGGCAATCGGCGCCAAGGCAGGTCCATGCCATTGAGCGAGATACAGGCCGCGGCATAGCGCGGTTTGCGGAAGAAAGACATCGAAATGCCTCCAATCGAAAGGGTTCAAGGCCCAGACATCAAAGGGATGCGCTTGACGCGCACGCTTCCATAAAGCGATGAAGGTGCCGGAAGTCAACCAATTTCAGAGAGAAAAGCCAATTGAAACAACAGTTTAGAATTATTCTAAACTGCAAGTATCAACTTTAGCCGTATTGCCGCGCCGCCGTCGAACGAACGATTGACAGACCGCCATTCCGGGTGCGACCCGCAAGGGTGGTCTTGCGGCGGCGTCAGACAATCGCCACTTGGCGAGACGTCCTAGACTTGGATAACGCCTAGGAGAGATGAGGAATTGGGGCTGCGATGAAAAACGGTGTGGTCATTGTCGGTGCGGGTCATGCGGGCGTGCAAGCGGCCGCCAGCCTGCGCGAGGACGGCTACGACGAACCCGTGATCCTCATCAGCGATGAGGACGAACTGCCCTACCACAAGCCGCCGCTATCGAAGACCTTCATCAAGGATCAGGAGGCCAAACCGCAGCCGCTGCGCGGCGAGGCTTTTTATACCGGCAGCGCGATCAACTACCGGCCGGGCGTCCGCATCGATCGCATCGATGCCGGCGGCCGCAGGCTGGAGCTATCGGATGGCGGCACACTGCCGTTCGACCGGCTGATCCTGGCGACCGGTTCGCGGCCGCGCATGCTGTCGCTGCCGGGTTCGGATTTTTCGGGCGTGGTGTCGCTGCGCTCGCTCGCCGACGCGCGCCTGATCCGCGAATTGAGCGCGCAGAGCGAGGATGTCGTCATCCTCGGCGGCGGCTTCATCGGGCTGGAGATCGCCGCGACGCTCACAGCGGCCGGCCGCAAGGTCATCGTGGTCGAGGCGGTCGACCGGCTGCTCGGCCGGGCGGTGGCGCCGATCATCGCGCGCCACGTGCGGCAGCGGCTGGAAGCGACCGGCGTGCGCATTCTCACCGGCACCACGATTGCACGGCTCGAAGCCGAGAACGGCCATGTCTCGGCGGCAATCACCGCATCCGGCGATCGGCTGCCGGCGCAGATGGTCATCATCGGCATCGGCGTCGTGCCGAATGTCGAACTGGCGCAAGCCGCCGGCATCACTATCGCCAACGGCATCCGCGTCGACCAGCAGATGCGCACGTCGGTGCCCGAAATCCTCGCCATTGGCGATGCCGCTTCCTACCGGCACTGGCTCACCGGCGGCGATGTGCGGCTGGAATCGGTGCAGAATGCGACCGACCAGGCGCGTCTTGCAGCACGCACCGTTCTCGGCCATGCGGACGCCTTTGCGGCGGTGCCGTGGTTCTGGTCCGACATCGGTGACATCAAGCTGCAGATGGTCGGCCTGATTTCGGGCGGCGACAGCCATGTCGTGCTCGGCGACGTAAACGAGAACCGGTTCTCCATCTACCACTATGCTGGGAATCGTCTGCTCGGCATCGAATCGGTCAACCGGCCTGGCGACCACATGCTTGGCCGCAAGATGCTCGGCGCCGGCTTTTCGCCGACGCCGCAGACGGTTGCGACGGGACCGGACGGATTGAAGGCGGCGCTCGCCGCTTTCCAGCAGGTAGAGCCCGTCCGCGCCGCTGAATAAGGATGTGTTGATATCCTTCCCTTCTCCCCTTGTGGGAGAAGGTGGCCTCGCGAAGCGAGGTCGGATGAGGGGTGTTCCAGCTTGGCACTCCGTCCAACACCCCTCAACCGTCTCGGCGCTGCGCGCCGATCCACCTTCTCCCACAAGGGGAGAAGGGAGAAAGATCCGCTCAGGCGGCGCGGACCTCGCGGATCGAGCTTTCCAGGATGTCGAGCGCTTCGTTCATGACGCCGTCCTGGATGGTGATTGGCGCGAGGAAGCGGATGACGTTGCCGTAGACGCCGCAGGTGAGCAGGATCAGGCCCTTGTCGAGCGCCTTCAGCCGGACCGCATTGGCGATCTCGGCCGACGGCAGGCCCTTCTTCACATCGTTGAACTCGACAGCGTTCATGAAGCCCGGGCCTCTGATATCGACGATCTCCGGCGTGTCGTCGCGGATCGATTGCAGCCGCTGCTTCAGCCGGTTGCCCAGCGTGTTGGCGCGGTCGCAGAGCTTTTCCTCTTCGATCACGTCGAGCACGGCATGCGCCGCGGCAACGCCGATCGGGCTGCCGCCATAGGTGCCGCCAAGCCCGCCGGGGCTGGGCGCATCCATAATCTCGGCGCGGCCGGTGACCGCCGACAGCGGGAAGCCGCCGGCAAGGCTCTTGGCCATGGTGGTGATGTCGGGCGCCACTTCGTGATGATCCATGGCGAACATCTTTCCGGTGCGGGCAAAACCGGTCTGCACCTCGTCGGCGATCAACAGCATGCCGTGCTGGTCGCAGATCTTGCGCAGCGCCGTCATGAAGTCGCGCGGCGCCTCGTAAAATCCGCCCTCGCCCTGCACCGGCTCGACGATGATGGCGGCGACGCGGGCCGGATCGACATCGGCCTTGAACAGCCGGTCGAGCGCGGCCAGCGAATCGGCGACCGTGATCCCATGCAGCGCCACCGGGAACGGCGCGTGGAAAACATCGGCCGGCATGGCGCCGAAGCCGACCTTATAGGGCACAACCTTGCCGGTCAGCGCCATGCCCATGAAGGTGCGGCCATGGAAGCCGCCGGCAAAGGCAATGACCGCCGGACGGCCGGTTGCGTTGCGGGCGATCTTGATGGCGTTCTCCACCGCTTCGGCACCGGTGGTGACGAAAATCGTCTTCTTGTCGAATTTTCCCGGCAGCAAGCCGTTCAGCCGTTCGGCCAGCCTGACATAGCTCTCATAGGGCACCACCTGGTGGCAGGTATGGGTGAAGCGGTCGAGCTGCGCCTTGACCGCCTCGATCACCTTGGGATGGCGGTGGCCGGTGTTGACGACGGCGATGCCGGACGAGAAATCGATGTAGCGACGGCCCTCGACATCCCAGATTTCCGAGTTCTCGGCGCGGTCGGCATAAATCTGCGTGGTCATGCCGACGCCGCGCGAGATCGACTGGTTCTTGCGTTCGGAAATGGCTGAGTTCTTCATGATGTTCCCTCACCGGGCCGACGCCCGTTCTCGTTTGGATGACTGCCGGGAACTGTTCTGGCCTTATTTCATGTTTTCCTCAAGTTGGCACCGCCACCAGGCGATTGGGCCTGCCGCCGCTAAGGTCGCATTCCTTCGCGGACAGCTGATTTGACTCACGCCGTCCGCACAAACCCCTCGCTCGCCCTGAGCAAATTGCGCGTGTAATCCTTGCTGACGCGGCGCTCGACGAGGTCATCAGCGGTGAGGTGCTCGACCGCCTCGCCGTTCTGCATCACCATCAGCCGCTCGCACATATGGGTGATGATGGCGAGGTCGTGGCTGACCATCAGGAAGGTCAGCTTGCGCCGCCGCCGGATGTCTTCCAACAGGTTGAGCACCTCCGCCTGCACGGAAGCGTCGAGCGCCGAGGTCGGCTCGTCGAGCAGCAGGATCGCCGGTTCGAGGATCAGCGCCCGCGCAATCGCCACCCGCTGGCGCTGGCCACCCGACAATTGATGCGAATAGCGGAAGCGGAAGCCGGTGCCGAGCCCGACCTCGTCGAGCGCCCGCTGGATGCGCTTCTCGCCATCGGCAAAGCCGTGGATGGCGAGCGGCTCCTGCAGCAGGCGGTCGACGGTCTGGCGCGGATGCAGCGAGCCGTAGGGGTCCTGGAAGACCATCTGCACCTCGCGATAGAAGGCCTTGTCGCGGCGCTTGCCGAGTTTTTTCCCGTTGACGGTGATGCTGCCCGAAGCGGCCGGCGCGAGGCCGGCAATCGCGCGCAACAGCGTCGATTTGCCGGAGCCGGATTCGCCGACCAGGCCGAAGGATTCGCCGGATTGCACCTCGAGGCTGACACCCTTCAGCGCGCGAAAGCGGTCGAAGACCACCTCCAGCCTGTCGGCGGAAAGTGCTGCCGTCATGCCGCCCACTCCGGCTTGCGGTCGAGCACCGGCAGCGGGTGGCGGTCGGCGCCGATCTTGGGCATGCAGTTGAGCAGGCCGCGCGTATAGGGATGCTGGGCGCGGCCGAGCTCCGACGCCTTGAGCTGTTCGACCACCCTGCCGGCATACATGACGATCACCCGGTCGCAGAAGGACGAGACCAGGCGCAGATCGTGCGAGATGAAGATCAGCCCCATGCCGCGCTCGCTGACCAGCCTGTCGAGGATGCCGAGGACGTCGAGCTGAACGGTGACGTCGAGCGCCGAGGTCGGTTCGTCGGCGATCATCATCTCCGGCCCGGCAATCAGCATCATGGCGATCATGGCGCGCTGGCCCATGCCGCCCGACACCTCGTGCGGATGCAGGTCGAAGACACGGGCGGGGTCACGGATCTGCACCGCCTCCAGCATGGCAAGCGCGCGATCGCGGGCTTCGGCCTTGCCGACCTTCTCATGCGTGCGCAGCGTCTCGACGATCTGGCGGCCGATGCTCATCACCGGGTCGAGCGAGTATTTTGGATCCTGCAGGATCATGGCGATGCGCTTGCCGCGGAGCGCCCGGCGGTCGCGGGGCGAGGCGGCGAGCAGGTCGATGCCGTCGAAGGCAAGTTTCCTGGCCGTGACCTCGGCCTGCGGCGGGGTCAGGCCCATGATGGCGCGGCCGGTCTGCGACTTGCCGGAACCGCTCTCGCCGACGATGCCGAGCCGTTCGCGGCCGAGCGAAAAGGAAACGCCGCGCACCGCCTCGATGCGGCCGGTGCGCGTCGGGAAGGTGACGCGCAGATCGTCGACCTCGAGAAGCGTGCTCATTGGTCACCACTGCGCGGGTCGAGCGCGTCTCGCAGGCCGTCGCCGAGCAGGTTGAAGCCGAGGCTGACGATGAGGATGGCAAAGCCCGGTGCACCGGCCACCCACCATTGGTCGAGCACGAAGCGGCGGCCCGACGCGATCATCGCGCCCCATTCCGGCAGCGGCGGTTGCGCGCCGAGGCCGAGGAAGCCGAGACCGGCGGCGGTCAGGATGATGCCGGCCATGTCGAGCGTCACCCTGACGATCAGCGACGAGATGCAGAGCGGCATGATATGGCGCAGCACGATGCGGAACGGCGAGGCGCCCATCAATTGCACCGCCTTGATGTAATCCGAATTGCGCACGGTGAGCGTTTCGGCACGCGCGATACGGGCGTAGGGCGGCCATGAGGTGACGGCGATGGCGAGCACCGCATTCTCGATGCCAGGGCCAAGTGCGGCGACGAAGGCCAGCGCCAGGATCAGCTTCGGAAAGGCGAGAAAGATGTCGGTGATACGCATCAGGATCGCATCGATCCATCCGCCGGCATAACCGGCGACGGTGCCGACCAGCAGGCCGATAGGAGCGGCGATGACTGCGACGAGAATGACGACGTAAAGCGTCCATCGCGAGCCGAAGATGACGCGCGAAAGGATGTCGCGGCCAAGGTCGTCGGTGCCGAACCAGTGCTCGGCACTTGGCGCCAGCAGCCGCGAGCCCTTGAGGTCGCCGAATGTCGGCGAATAGGGCGCCAGCACATTGGCAAAGGCGGCGACCACCAGCAAAGCGATGATGATGAGCAGGCCGAGAAACGCCAGCCGGTTGGCTGAAAAGCGCCGCCACGCGACATAGGCGCGGCCGAGCCTGGCCTGCATGCGCGACGCCGGCCGCTCGCTGAGCAGCCAGTCGCGGCGGCTCTGGATTGCTTCAGCGCTCATCGTACCTTGGTCCTTGGGTCGAGCACCCGGTAGAGCAGGTCGGACAGGAGATTGATGCCGATGAACACCGAGCCGATGATGATGGTGCCACCGAGCACGGCGTTCATGTCGGCGTTCTGCAGGGAATTGGTGATGTAGAGGCCGATACCCGGCCAGGAAAACACGGTCTCGGTGAGCACCGAGCCTTCGAGCAGACCGGCATAGGAGAGTGCGATCACGGTGACCATCGGCACCGCCGCGTTGCGCAGCGCGTGGCCCCAGATGATGCGCGTTTCCGACAGGCCCTTGGCGCGCGCCGCGACGATATATTCCTGGGCAAGCTCGTTCAGCATGAACGATCGCGTCATCCGGCTGATATAGGCGAGCGAGAAATAGCCAAGCAGCGAGGCCGGCAGGATGATGTGGCGGAAGGCATCGCGAAACACATCCCACTGCCGCTGCCACAGCGCATCCAGGAGATAAAAGCCGGTGATCGGGGTGAAGGTGTATTCGTAGACGATGTCGAGGCGGCCGGGAAAAGCCACCCATTGCAGCCTGGCGTAGAACAGCACGAGCGCCAGCAGTCCCAGCCAGAAGATCGGCACGGAGTAGCCGACCAGTCCGATGATGCGGACAATCTGATCGATGATGCTGCCGCGCCGGACCGCGGCCAGCACGCCGAGCGGCACACCAAGCAAAGCACCGATCAGCGTTCCCAGCGTCGCCAGCTCGATCGTCGCCGGAAAGGCGCGGCGGATGTCGGTCATGACAGGATTGGTGGTCAGCACCGAGGTGCCGAAATTGCCGTTCAGGGCATTCTTCACATAGATGTAGAACTGCTCGATCAGCGGCAGGTCGAGCCCCATCTCGCGGCGCGTCCGCTCGACGACATTGGCCGGCGCCCGGTCGCCGAGCACCGCCAGCACCGGGTCGATCGGGATGACCCGGCCGATGAAGAAGGTCACCGCGAGAAGACCGAGATAGGTGGTTATCGCGGTGACCAGGAAACGGGCGATCGACGAGGCGACAGCGACAGCACGGGCGCTGCCGCGCCCTGCCGTCGCTTCGCTTTCAACAGTACTCACGCGGCGCGTCCGCCGGCGTCACTCCTTGGAGATCTGGCTGACGAAATTGGTGTCGAAGCTCGGGCCGAGCGCAAAACCCTTGAGGTTCTTGCGCAGGCCGGCCACTTCCAGCTGCTGGTGGACGATGATGAAAGGACTGGCTTCGAGAACCTTCCTCTGCAGATCCTGGTACATTGCGGCGCGCTTGGCCGGGTCCTTCTCGAGCAGGGCCGCCTCGGTTTCCTTGCTCAATTCCGGAATGTCCCAGGCGTTGCGCCACGCCAACGTCTTGGTCTTGCCTTCATCCGAATTGTCGGGGTTGCTGGCGAAGGTCTGGGCATTGGAGTTCGGATCGAAATAATCCTGACCCCACTGGCCGATATAGATATCGTGGTTGCGGGCGCGGTACTTGGTCAGCGTCTGTTTGCCGTCGCCGGGAATGATCTCCAGCTTGACGCCGGCCTGGCCGAGCGTCTGCTGGAACGATTCCGCCATGCCGGTCACCGGCTGGGTGTTGCGTACGTCCATGGTGACGCTGAAGCCGTCGGCCAAGCCGGCCTTGGCGAGCAGTTCCTTGGCCTTGGCGAGGTCGAATTTGAACGGATTTTCGTCCAGCTCGCCAAGCACGCCTTTTGGCAGGAAGGTCTGGTGGATCTCGCCGATGCCCTTGAGGATGGTCGAGCTCAAGGCATCATAGTCGACGAGATATTTGAAGGCCTGGCGAACCTCCGGCTTGGCGAGGTTCGGGTTCTTCTGATTGAGGCTGATGTAGAAGACCGTGCCCTTCGGCGCGCTGGTGGTGGTGAGATCGGCGTTCTTGGCGATGGCGTCGAGGTCGTTCGGCTCGAGATTGCGGGCAACGTCGATGTCGCCGGCCTCCAGCGCCAGGCGCTGGCCCGAGCTTTCCTTCATGTTGCGATAGATGACGCGGGCGAGCTTGGCCTTTTCGCCGTGGTAATTGTCGTTGCGCTCCATGACGACGACCTCGTTGGCCCGCCATTCGCGCAGCTTGAAGGCGCCGGAGCCGGCATAGCCGGTCTTCAGCCAGGCGTTGCCGAAGTCGTTGTCGTATTTGTAGTCATCGCTGGGCGTCACCGCGGCGGCATGCTCCTTGACCAGCTTGCTGTCGACAACCGAGGCGACGGTTGCCGACAGGCAGTTCAGGACGAAGCTCGGCGCATAGGCCTTGTCGACGGTGAACTGGAACGTCGTGTCATCGATGGCCTTGGCTTTCTCGGTGACGTTGTCGCCATTGATGCCGAACTGGCCGATGATGAAGGCCGGGCTCTTGTCGAGCTTGATGGCGCGCTCGAACGAATAGGCGACATCAGCCGCGGTGATCGGATTGCCCGATGCAAATTTCAGCCCGGGCTTGAGCTTGAAAGTGTAGGTCAGGCCGTCGTCGGAGACAGTCCAGCTTTCGGCGAGATCGCCCTTGACATTGGACGTGTCGCTCAAGTCGAGGCGGACAAGCAGGTCGTAGGTGTTGCCGGTGACCTCGGCGGTCGACAGCTCGAACGCCTCGCCCGGATCCATCGAGATGATGTCGTCGATGGCGAAACCCTCGACCAGCGTGTCGGCCGGCGTGACAGCAAGGGCAGGCGCACCGGCCAGAAGCAGCGCGGACATGGCTGCGCCGGCAAGCAGGACGCGGGAGCGTAGGGCAAACTTTTCCATCATCATTTTTAACTGTTCCCTGTTTTGTTGACCTGAGTTCCCGGCTCAGGGTTTTGGCATTTACTTGACACATCGGCCCGAAAATCGGAATCGATTTTCGGAAAGCACGATGTGTAGTTCAAAGTTTTAGAGCGTCCCTTGCGCGTCCAACGGACGCGCGGCGCTCTAATCGGACGGTGACCCTGAACCGGCGTCTAGGTGATTTTTATCCAGTTCGGCCTCACCATATCCGGCGGTTTCAGGCGCGGCAACGAGCATTTGCAAAGCTGTTTGTTGGACCAGATCAGGCAAGCAACCACCGCCGAAAACGACACCCGGAGTGCAGCTATTTCAACGCGGTGACCAGGTCGGCGTCGGGAAAACAGGTGGCGGCGCGACCGTTCTTCGCCTGCCATTTGCCGATCGACCGGCGCGTCTTGAAACCGGGCAGGCCATCGGCGCTGCCGACGTCGTAGCCCTCGGCCTCCAGCGCCCGCTGCAAGGTGGCGATGTCGGACCTGTGGAGCCCGCCGACCGCACGCCAGCGCCCCGAAAAATTGCTGTCGCCGTTGGCGATGCGGTCAGCGCCGTGGCCGATAAACAGGGCGTAGAGATCGCTGGTGTTGTATTGCTTCAGGACGTAGAAATTGGGCGTGACGATGAAGGCTGGACCGCTGCGCCCGGCCGGCATCAGAAGAAAGCCTTCGGCCTTCAATTCGCGCGCCGGGAACGGTCTTGCCGCGATGCGCTTGATGCCCAGATCAGCCCACTCGGAAATCCTCTTGCCCTGGTCCGGGCCTTCGAGCGAACAGGAGACCGCTTCCGGCACCGTCACCTCAAAACCCCAGCCGCGGCCCTTCACCCAGCCATAATGGACGAGGTAGTTGGCGATCGAGGCCAGCGTGTCCGGCACCGAGTTCCAAATGTCGACCCGATCGTCGCCATCGAAGTCGACGGCATGTTTGAGGAACGAACTCGGCATGAACTGCGGCTGGCCGAGTGCGCCGGCCCATGACGATTTCATCGCGCCGACCGGGGCCAGCCCGCGCTCGACGATCTCGAGCGCCGCCATAAGCTCGGTACGGAAGAAATCCTTCCTGGTCGCCATGAAGGCCTTGGTCCCCAGCACTTCGAAGGCGTCGTAAGGCATTTTCGCCGCGCCAAAGCCGCTCTCGCGGCCCCAGATCGCCAGCAGCACCTCGCCCGGCACGCCGTAGCGCTTCTCGATCGCGGCAATGGTCCTGGCATTGGCCGCCTTGCGGGTGCGCCCACCAGCGGTCACGGCGCGAACCGTCTTTTCGGCGAAATAGGCGCCGGGCGAATCGAACTCGGCCTGATGCTGCTTTTGCGGCGTCGTCGCTTTTTTGCCCGGCATTACCAGGTCGGGCAGTTTGAGGTTCGGTTTGATGCCGTCGAAGGCGGCGTCGAAGGTTTTTCTGGAGATGCCGTTGGCGTTGGCTTCGGGCCAGAGGTCGTTGTTGAGCCAGGCGCGGAACTGGGTGTCGAGTTTTGTGGCGGAGGCGGGGGTGGAAATCAAAAGTCCGGTTAGCGCGACCAGAAAAATCGCCAGTCCGCGAAGTCCGCGTTCTGTGGCGCCCCCCTCTGTCCTGCCGGACATCTCCCCCACTCGGGGGGAGATTGGCAGCTTTGACCACGGCGCTTTTCCTCCAACGCTGGAGGTTTGCGAAAGCCGGGATGACAGCCAATCTCCCCCCAAGTGGGGGAGATGTCCGGCAGGACAGAGGGGGGCGCCACAGAACGCAATCATCTCAAGAATACCTCCCCCCAATCGCCTCAAAACGCCGTCCGCGAGCGCAGCGCGGCGGCCAGCGTGCCTTCGTCGAGATAGTCGAGTTCGCCGCCGACCGGGACGCCATGCGCCAGCCGCGTCACCTTGATATCGAAGCCGGACAATTGATCGGTGAGATAATGCGCGGTGGTCTGGCCCTCGACGGTGGCGTTGACGGCAAGGATCACCTCCTTGACCTCGCCGCCGGCGACGCGGTCGACCAGCGAGCGGATGTTGAGCTGCTCGGGGCCGATGCCGTCGAGCGGCGACAGCGAGCCGCCGAGCACGTGATAGCGGACATTCATGGCGGCCGCCCGCTCCAGCGCCCACAGGTCGGCCACGTCCTCGACGACGATGAGCGTGCCGGCGTCGCGGCGCGGATCGGTGCAGATCATGCAGGGGTCGGACGTATCGACATTGCCGCAGGTCGAGCAGATGCGCACCTTGTCGACCGCCTCGCTCATGGCGGCGGCGAGCGGCGACAGCAACTGCTCCTTCTTCTTGATGAGGTGAAGCGCTGCCCGCCTGGCCGAACGGGGCCCAAGCCCCGGCACCTTGGCCAGGAGCTGGATCAGGCGTTCGATCTCGGGACCGGCGATTCGCTTCGACATCGCATCGGTTTAGGATTTTTCAATGGGTTTTGGAACTGTCCTGCGGCGCGTGTCCTTCGAACGCAACGACGCTGCTGCGGGACAATCGCGTCGGCTTGCGTTGCCGACGTCGACTATCAATAGCTCAGTAGGCTTGCAGCGGCCTGCCCTGGCCGGCGATCATCGCGCCGATGGCATCGGTGTTCTCGGGTGTCGATTCAAACGACATCGTCGGCTCGGCCGGCGCCGCCGAAAATGACGTAGCCGGTTGCGCACCGGCGGTGCTGCCGAAACGGGCGGCGTCCGGCTCCTGCATCGCCACAAAGGTCACCTTCTCCGGTGTTGCCTTCCCTGAAGTAGCCTTTGCCGGCTGCGATGCGATCGCCGTCACATAGGTCACCTTGCTGGGCGCCGCCTTGGCGGCCGGCGCAGCAGAGGCCATGAGCGTCACCGGTGCGGCGCGCGACCGCCGCGGCGTCGCCTGCGCCACCGCGACGGTTGGCTCGTCCGGCAGTGGTTTCCAGTTGCGGCCGCGCTTTTCGTAGAAGGCGTTGCCGCCGGCGACCATGGTGTAGTGCATGTTCTTGTAGGGGAAACGCAGGCCGGCGGTGTGAAAGAACATCGAGTTCTTCAGCTTGGTCTTGCGCTCGCCCTTGAGCACCGCCTCGGCGGCTTCCTCGACATCGGGCATCGCCTTCGAATTCATCGGCCGTGTCATCACGCCCGGCGCGAACTGGCCGCGTTCGCCGACCACCTGGCAGATGGTGTTGCCGTGCTTGCCGGAGCGCAGCCGGTTCATCACCACCGTGCCGACGGCAATCATGCCGTCGCGGCTCGACCGGTTGGATTCGAAGAACATCGCGCGCTGGAGGCACTCCTTGTCCTTCGCTGTGTGATTGTAGGGCCGGGACCTAGCGGTATCGGTCAGGCTGGCCACGGACAGGCCGTGCGTGGTCTGACTGCAGGCGGCCAAAAACAGCGGAGAGGTGATGACGCCGAGCAGCAACGGCGTCTTCCATCGGGTCACGATCAAAGATATCCCCTCATTCTGTCGCCAGCCCGCCCCTGGTTGCGGCAAGAATGAGACACTTTCGGGCAAAAAGATGGCTAAAGCGTTATTAAGTGAGCGGAGTTGCCTAATGGACACAGCTGGCCGCGTTGACCGCTGCGCTCTTCGGCCATTGTAACGGCATGACCTTCGAGCGTCGCAGCCTTCGCAGCGTGGCCGGCCGGGCCAAAGCCATGGGCTCGCTCGACCGGCATACAGCACCTTAGAACGGCAGCTTCATTCCCGGCGGTATCGGCAGTCCGGCGGTCAGCGCCTGGGTCTTTTCCTGCATCATCTGCTCGACCTTGGCCCTGGCGTCATTGTGGGCGGCGAGGAGCAGATCCTCCAGAATCTCGACCTCGTCCTCCTTGAACAGCGATGGGTCGATTTTCAGCGCCTTCATCTCGAATTTGCCGGTCAGCGTCACGCTGACCAAGCCGCCGCCGGCCTGTCCGGTGGCTTCCAAGGTGGCGATCTCGTCCTGCATGGCCTGGAACTTGGCCTGCATTTCTTTCGCCTTGCCCATCAGGCCGAGAAGATCTTTCATCGCGTTGTCCTCTACGATTGATTTGTTTCTTGTTTAAGCACGATCTTCTCCGAAAACCGGCTCTCAATTTTTTGCTTCGCTGACCTTCGGTTGCTCAGGTTTCGTCTTCGTCGGTGGCCGGCTCGATCGGAACCTCTGCCTCCGCCGCATCGGCTTCCGGTGCGTCGGGAATACGCACGTCGATGATCTTGGCGCCGGGAAACCGCGCCAGGATGGCGGCGACGGTCGGGTCGCTCTTGGCATCGAGGAGGGCGTTTTCGCGTTTGGTCGATTCCATCTCGGCCAGCGTCTGGCCGCCCGCTTCCTTCGACAGCGACACCAGCCAGTTGCGGCCGGTCCAGGCGCGCAATTTGGCGGTCAGATCATTGAGCAGCATCTTCGGCGCGTCATCGGTCAGGCTGACGTCGATACGGCCCGGCTCGATGCGCACCAGGCGCACGCAGCGCTTGACCAGCACCTTGAAAGCGATGTCGCGCTGGGCGTCGGCAAGGGCGACGATGTCGGCCAGCGATTTAACCGGCACTGGCGGCGCATCGGCGACCGGCTCCGGCGCCGGAACGAAAGGCGCAGGCATCGGCTCGGGTTCGACCAGCCGCATCGTCTGGGCGCCGCCATTGGCCGTCGGCATCCGCGCCTGCGCCACGGCGCTGGCGCCACCATTACCCGGATTTGCTGGGCCAGAGCTTGCGGGCGCACCATTCGAGCGTGGCGCGCCATTCGGCACCGACGCTGCGCTCTCCAGCGATTTCAGCGCCTCGTCCAGCGTCGGCAGGTCGGCGGCATGCGCCAGCCGGATCAGCACCATTTCGGCGGCGCTGACCGGCCGGTTGGAGGACTGCACCTCGGGAATGCCTTTCAACAGCATTTGCCAGGTCCGCGACAGCACCCTGACCGACAGCGCCTTGGCGAAATCGGCGCCGCGCCGGCGCTCGTCCTCCGACAGCGAGGCGTCCTCGAGGGCTGTCGGCACGAAGCGCAGCCGGGTGACGAGATGGTTGAACTCGGCCAGGTCGGTCAGCACAGCGGCCGGATCGGCGCCGGTGTCGTACTGGTTGCGGAATTCGGCCAGTGCGGCCGCCACATCGCCCTTCATCACATGTTCGAACAGGTCGACGATGCGGGCGCGGTCGGCCAGCCCGAGCATGGCGCGCACCGCTTCGGCGCTGACCGCGCCGCTGCCATGGGCGATCGCCTGGTCGAGAATGGACAGCGAATCGCGCGCCGAGCCCTCGGCCGCGCGGGCGATCATCGCCAGCGCGTCGTCATCGACCGCGATGCCTTCCTTTCCGGCGATCGAGGAGAGGTGCGCGACCAATGTGCCGGCATCGATACGCCTGAGATCGAAGCGCTGGCAACGCGACAGAACGGTGATCGGAACTTTTCTGATTTCGGTGGTGGCGAAGATGAATTTGACGTGCGGCGGCGGCTCTTCCAGCGTCTTCAGCAGGCCGTTGAAGGCCTGCGTCGAGAGCATGTGCACTTCGTCGATGATGTAGACCTTGTAGCGCGCCGACACCGGCGCATAACGCACGCGCTCGATGATGTCCCTGATGTCGTCGATGCCGGTGTGCGAGGCGGCGTCCATCTCGATGACGTCGACATGGCGGCCTTCCATAATCGCCTGGCAATGCTCGCCCGGCACGGCAAGATCGACCGAAGGCTGGTCGACATCAGATGTTTTGTAGTTCAGGGCCCGCGCGAGAATGCGCGCCGTCGTCGTCTTGCCGACACCGCGCACGCCGGTCAGCATCCAGGCCTGGGCGATGCGGCCGGTGGCGAAAGCGTTGGTGAGGGTGCGGACCATCGGCTCCTGGCCGATCAGTTCGGAGAAATTGGCGGGACGGTATTTGCGCGCCAGAACGCGGTAGGCGGCGGCCTTTTCCGTTCCCGAATTTCCGGCTTCGCTCATTCGCCCGTAAAGCTCCAAGGGCCGCGGCTCAAGGCGGCCGATTTCTGCGCATAGTTTCGCCCGCAGGGCTTGGCGCCGTCAATATCGCGGGAGAAAGGCGAAGAGGTGGGAGGCTGGAACAATGACCCGTTCCGGGCTCGTTAGGGCTGCTTCCTTCCGGACCTGACCCGGTTGGCGAGTGGACCGTCCACCACCAACCTCCCGCTTCCCATATCGGCAATCCGGCGATGAAATGCAAGGGCGCAGTGACGGGCGGCGAAACCAGAAAATAAAAAACCGCCTCGGAGGCGGATCGCTGGCGCGATTAAGCACCATGTTGAAACTACTGGCATAGCGGCCGGCACAAAGCAAGAACAGATGAGCGAAAGCCATGGCCGGCAGACCAGAGGGGGCGCGAGATGGTGGCTTCATTCCAGCCCAAAGTCTTGGCAGGCCATACCCTGAGTTCTTCGCCGGACCATCATCGCCACGATCGGCCTTGATTCGCTTGCCGCCCTCTTGCGGGCTAACGGCAGCCGCTCTAGCGTCCATGAAGTAAAAAATACTACAAAAGTGAAGGAAACGCCGATGTCGCCGGGCCTCGAGGCCGGATTCACGCTGGATGCTCGTCTGGAGGCCGACAGCGAGCAGTTGATGTGGCTCGGCCTGTGCGAGTTGCGCGTGATGAACGACCGCCGCTGGCCGTGGCTGCTTCTGGTGCCGCAACGGCCGGGCGCGGAGGAAATCCATGATTTGACGCCGCTCGACCAGGCGATGCTGACCTTCGAGACCAATATGGTGGCGCAGGCGCTGAAAAGCGTGACCGGCTGCACCAAGATAAATAGCGGCGCACTTGGCAACATCGTCCGCCAGTTGCATGTCCATGTCCTTGCGCGCTCGGAAGGAGATCCCGGCTGGCCGGGCCCGGTGTGGGGGCACGGCATGCGCGAGCCCTACGAGCGCTCGGACCTGCGCCGGTTTGCGCAGAAGATAAAGGCGGCGCTATAAGCCTTTCCCATGTCCATCCTGAAGTTGGGTCTCGATGAGCTTCCGCCTGTTTGACGCGCCCTTGCGCGAGCCGAGCCAGTTCGTCGGCTTTGCCGGCAACATGATCGACCGGCAATCGGAAAACCGCGCCGACGATTCCGTCGAAAAGGCGCTCGCCGATCCTTCAGCCAGGCTTTTGCTGATGCATGGCGGGCGGCTCTACCTGAAGCTCATTGGTGGCGGCTTCGACCCCTGGTTCGGCGCCGAGGAAAGCCAGCCGCTCGAGGCGTTGCTCGACCGTGGCGTCCTGCTCGGTTTTTCCGACAGCGGCCCGGTGCTCGCCGTGCCGGCCGGGCTCGATCCCGAACAACTGCCGGAGACGATCAAGGCCATCGACTATCGCTCGGTCTACATGCAGGGGCTGATCGACGAGGCGGCGGCCGGCGCGATGGCGCAAGGAGCAGCGCTGCTCGCCTGGCATGCCAGCCACCGCTTCTGCAGCAAATGCGGCGCCGAAGCCGCGATGCGGGCCGGCGGCTACAAGCGGCTTTGCCCGGCCTGCGCCACCGAGCATTTTCCGCGAACCGACCCGGTGGCGATCATGCTGACGGCGACGCGGGAAAAATGCCTGCTCGGTCGCGGCCGGCATTTCGCGCCCGGCATGTATTCGGCGCTTGCCGGCTTCATCGAACCTGGCGAGACGATCGAGGCGGCGGTGCGCCGCGAAACGCTGGAGGAAGCCGGTATCCGGCTTGGCCGCGTCGTCTATCACGCCAGCCAGCCCTGGCCGTTTCCCTATTCGCTGATGATCGGCTGCTTCGGCGAGCCGCTCAACGACGACATCCAGGCCGACCTCAACGAGTTGGAAGACTGCCGCTGGTTCTTTCGCGACGAGGTGCTGTCGATGCTGGCCCGCGAGCATCCGGGCGGCCTGGTCACGCCGCCGAAGGGGGCGATCGCCTACAACCTCATCCGCGCCTGGGCCGACAGCGCATAGCCTGCAGGGGAAGCAAAAATGATCCGTCATACAGTGGTGTTCAGGCTGAGGCACAAGGAGAACTCGGCCGAGGAGGCAAAATTTCTGGCAGACGCCAAAATACTGGCGGCGATACCGGGCGTCGAGAAATTCGAGCAGTTGCGGCAGGTCAGCCCGAAGAACGATTATCGCTTCGGCTTCTCGATGGAGTTCGCCGACCAGGCTGCCTATTCCGGCTACAACGACCATCCCGATCACGTCGCCTTCGTCCGCGACCGCTGGATCCCGGAAGTCGCGGCGTTTTTGGAGATCGACTACGCGCCGCTGAGCTAAGTTGGTGACTTGCCGGTGAAAACCGCCAGCTGAGCGGCGAAAGCACGCTTGTAGGCGGGCCGGGCTTCGCCGCGGGCGACATAGGCGGAGAGATTCGGATATTCGTCCAGTATACCCGACCCGCTCAACCTTAGCAGCACGTGCACCATCATCAGGTCCCCGGCGCTGAACGCGCCATCGAGCCAGTCGGCATCGCCAAGACGACCGGAAAGCTCGCCCAGCCGGTCACGGATGCGATCTTCGACCATAGGCAGGCGCTGTTCGTGCCAGGTCTCGTCGCGCTCCAGGAGCACGGCGGTTTGGCGTTCAAGGATCGGCGGCTCCACGGTGTTTAGCGCGGCAAACATCCATGAGATTGCGCGCGCCCTGGCATTCGCCTCGTCTGGCAGCAGGCCCGCATGGCGCTCGGCGATATGGAACACGATCGCCCCCGACTCGAACAGCGCGAGATCGCCTTCTTCAAAGGTCGGAATCTGCCCGAAAGGATGAAGCGCGAGATGCGCGGGTTCCTTCATCGCTTTGAACGAAACGAGACGAACCTTGTAGGGCGGGCCGACTTCTTCAAGCGCCCAGCGAACACGCATGTCGCGCGCCAGTCCCCTGCCGCGATCGGGCGACCGTTCAAAGGCAGTGATGGTGGGGGTCATGGGCAGGCCTTCATCTCGTCGTCTCCCTTCTTCAGATTGCGGCAAGCAAAGGACGAATGTCGCGCCGGAATTCCGACATCTGCGAATTGTTTTTCAATCGCGCGTGACCGCCGCAACGGAGGCGCGTAGCGCTCCGGCGAAGTCGGGATGGCCATAGAGGTCGTTGTGGCCAGCCGCTATGGCGATGTGGCTGCGCAGGTCACGGGCAGCCTCGCGCAGAGGTGCCGAACGCGCCGCAGGTACGATGGTGTCATTCTCGGCGGTGATGACGGCCGTGGGCACATCGAGGTTGCGCAGCGTTTCTGCCGTCTCCATGCGGTGCCGCAGCAAGAGGCGCACCGGCAGCCAGGGATAGTGGTGAGCGGCGAGTTCTCTGAGCGAATCGAAGGGGGTCACCGTGACGATACCGCGCAACGGCCGGGCCGTCGCCAGATCGGCCGCAACCGCAGCGCCGATGCTAAGGCCGATGGCGACGATGCCGGCTTTGGCATCGCTGGCCAGCTGGTCATGGGCGCGTCGGGCGTCCTCGAACAGGGCGGCGGCCGACGGGCTGCCGCTGCTCGGCGCATAGCCGCGGTAGTGCAGCGCAGCGACCTCGTGTTCGGGAAATAACTGGTGCAGCATGAGGGCAAGTGCGTCGGCGTTCCAGGCGTTGCCGGCGAACCCCAGCAGCAGCGGGCGTGGCTCGGCCGGCGCCTGCCTTGCCGGCAGGCGGACCAGAACGACGCGCTCGCCATCCCCCGTCGCCAGTTCGACATGGCGGGCCCCAGCCGGCAGATCGGGTCCGAACCCCGCAAGGCCGGCCGGAAAAATCAGCCAGGACTGGAGCGCATACACGACGGCAACAATCACCGCATACAATCCAGCGACCGCGAGCGTCAGTTTCAAAAGCCACATCGCAGGAATGTCGCCCGATGCTCGTCACCTGGCAAGGCGCTGCGCTAGTCCGCCACCTTCCATTGCTCGCGCGACTGGCTGGCCGGGTAGACGCCCAGAATCCGCATTTCGCGCGAGAAGAAGGCAAGCTCGTCGAGCGCCAGTTTTACCAGCGGATCGTCGGGATGACCCTCGATGTCGGCATAGAACAGGGTCGCCGTGAATGCGCCGAGCTGGTAGCTCTCCAGCTTGGTCATGTTGACGCCGTTGGTGGCGAAGCCGCCCATCGCCTTGTAGAGCGCGGCCGGCACGTTGCGGACGCGGAAGATGAACGTCGTCATCATCCTGGCCTCGGCCGAGGGACGTTCGGCCCACTGCCTGTTCCTGGTCAGCACGACGAACCGGGTGACGTTGCTGTCGGTATCCTCGACATTCTGCTCGATGATGTCGAGCCCGTAGAGCGTCGAAGCCAGCGCCGGCGCCAACGCGGCCATGGTGCGGTCCTTCAGCTCGGCAACCAGCTTGGCGGCGCCCGCCGTGTCGCCGGCGACCACCGGCTTCCAGCCGTTCTTGCGGATATACTTGCGGCACTGGCCGAGCGCGTGGATGTGGCTGTGCACGGTCTTGATCTCGTCGCGCCTGACGCCCGGCAGAACCATCAGCTGGAAATGGATCGGCAGGAAATATTCGCCGACGATGTGCAGCTTCGATTCCGGCAGGAGATGATGGATGTCGGCGACGCGCCCGGCAATCGTGTTTTCGATCGGGATCATGGCGAGGTCGGCCTTGCCGGTCTCGACCGCATTGAAAGCGTCCTCGAAGGTCGGACACGGCAACGGCTCCATATCAGGGAACATGTTGCGGCAGGCGGTGTCGGAATTGGCGCCCGGCTCGCCCTGGAAGGCTATTCTGTTGGTTTTCTCAGGCATGCCAAATGTCTCAGGTGTCCAGATGTCTCAGGTTGAAAGGACGGTTCTGGCGCGTTCGAGATCGTCCGGCGTGTCGACGCCGAACGGCGCCGACTGCACGATCTCGGCGTCGATGCGCATGCCGGCCTCCAGCGCCCGCAACTGCTCGAGCTTCTCGCGCCGTTCCAGCGGCGACGGCTGCAGCGCGACGAACCGCTCGAGCGCTGAGCGGCGATAGGCATAGAGGCCGATGTGATGATAGAGCGGCCCCTCGCCCCAGGGTGCGGTGGCGCGGGTGAAATAGAGCGCCCGCAACCGTGTCTCCGACAGCGACGAGCCGACGATCTTGACGACATTCGGGTTGGTCTTTTCCTCGTCGCGGACGATCTCGATGCCAAGCGTGGCGATGTCGACCGTCGCATCCTCGAAAGGCTTCAGTGCAGCCTTGATGATGTCGGGATCGATGGTCGGCAGGTCGCCCTGCACATTGACGATCGTTTCGACCTTGCGCCCGGGATCCAGCGTGGCCAGCGCCTCGAAGATGCGGTCGGAGCCCGATTCATGGCCGACGCGCGTCATCACCGCCTCGAAACCGTGCGTCCGCACCGCCTCCGCCACGCTGTCAGTATCGGTGGCGACCACCACCCGGCCGAGCCCCGCCTCGGCGGCGCGGCGGGCGACATGGACGATCATCGGAACGCCGGCGATGTCGGCCAGCGGCTTGCCCGGCAGGCGGGTCGAGGCCATGCGGGCCGGGATGAGGATGAGCGTGGACATCGGGTGATGAAGCATCCGAAAAAGAGGAAGGGAAAAGTGGCAAAAGGTCTCACTGGAAGCGCCCTTATAGGTGTTGCAACGCCAGAGCAAAAGACCTAGTTTCCGCCCGATTTGACCGCCTCGCGGGGTGGTTCACGATTACCGACGGACGGAGTGGACGGATCGGTCCGCCGGAAAAGGGAGCCTGGGGCGTATGGACTCTTTCGAAATCAACAAGCTGATCGGCGGCCTGCTCGGAACCGTGTTCGTCGTCTTCTCGGTCGGCATCATATCCGACGCGCTGTTCGCCTCCCCAGCACCGGAAAAACCCGGCTACGCCATCGAGGCGACCGAGGAGCCTGCCGAGGGCGGCCCGGCAGCCCCCGCCGAAGCCAAGCCGATCGCCGACCTCCTGGCCAACGCCAATGTCGAGGCGGGTGCGTCCGTGTTCAAGAAGTGCCAAGCCTGCCACACCGGTGAAAAAGGCGGACCGAACAAGGTCGGCCCCGATCTGTGGGACATCGTCGACCGTCCCATCGCCGAACATGCGGGCTTCGCCTATTCGGCGGGGATGAAGGAGTTTTCCAAGGGCGGCGCGGAAAAATGGACCTACGACCACCTCAATGACTTTCTGCTTTCGCCGAAGAAGCTGGTGAAGGGCACGGCGATGGGCTTCGCCGGCCTGCCGAAAGACGAGGACCGTGCCAACGTCATCGCCTATCTGCGCACGCTGTCGGACAGTCCGAAGCCGCTGCCGACACCCGGCGCTTCGGCCGAAAATGCAGCCGCGCCCGCCGAAGGCGCGGCACCGGCCAAGCCGGCAGAGGGTGAAGCACCGGCCGCCCCAGCTCCGGCCCCTGCTGCTCCCGCACCGGCTCCGGCGCAATAACGCAATTGTCATGGACAAATTCTTAGAAAAGCCGGGTTCAGCCCGGCTTTTTCAATTGGAAAAGCGCGTGTGCGGCGACAAAGCCGGCCTGTCGCGGTTTTCATGAGCGTCAAATGAACTAGATTGTCCGCTAGCAGCTATCGCACAGAGGAGAAGGCATGACGGTTGGCCGAACGTTTCTCAGATCGATGCTGGTTGTGGCAGCTTTTGCCGGCGGCCCGCAGGCAGCCTTGGCGGACGAATGGCGCACCACCTCGTCGCTGATCGGCGACTCCAAATATGGCGACAACTTCCAGCACTATGATTACGTCAATCCGAACGCGCCGAAGGGCGGCACGCTGAATTCGGTGGTGCTCGGCACATTCGACAGCTTCAATCCCTATATCGTCCAGGGTTCCGCCGCGGCTGGCTTCGCCCCGTTCGGCGGCGGATTGCTCTACGACACGCTGATGGAGCAGGCGACCGACGAAGGCAGCGTCAGCCATCCGCTGATCGCCGACGCCTACAAACATCCGGACGACTATTCGTCGGCAACATACCGCCTCGACCCGCGGGCCAAGTGGCATGACGGCAAGCCGATCACCACCGACGATGTAATCTGGTCGTTTCAGGTGCTGAAGGCCAACAGCCCGATGTACAGCCGCTATTTCGAGAATGTCACCGATGCGGTCGCGGTTTCCGACCGCGAGGTAGAATTCCATTTCGACCAGAAGGGCAACCGGGAACTGCCCAAGATTCTCGGCGATCTCGTCGTGCTGCCGAAGCACTGGTGGGAAGGCACCGACGCCACCGGCAAGAAACGCGACGTGACCAGGCCGACGCAGGAGCCGCCGCTCGGCTCGGCCGCCTACAAGATCGCCAGCTTCAAGCCGGGCTCTGAAATCATCTGGCAGAGGGTTCCAGACTACTGGGCTGCCAAACTGCCGGTGAAGATCGGCCGCGAGAATTTCGACAGGCAGCGTTTCAGCTACTTTCTCGACGACAATGCCGCCTGGCAAGCCTTCACCAAGGGCGGACTGCATGACATCAGGCCAGAAAACAGTTCGAGGCGCTGGAACACCGCCTATAATTTCCCGGCGGTCCAGGCAGGCGACGTCATCAAGCAGGAATTCAAGACCGCCTCGCCCGAACCGATGCAGGCCTTCATGCTCAACACGAGGCGTCCGCTGTTTGGGGATCGTCTGGTGCGCGCCGCGCTGACTTACCCGCTCGACTTCGAGGCCATGAACCGTACCTTGTTCTTCGGTTCCAACACCCGTACCAGCAGTTACTTCCAAGGCACCGAACTGGCATCGAGCGGCCTGCCGCAAGGCAAGGAACTGGAAATCCTCAAGCCATATCGCGACAAGCTGCCGCCCGAAGTCTTCACCCAGGAATTCAAGCTGCCGGTCTACGATTCGCCGCAGGCGGAACGCAAGTATCTCAAGACTGCGGTCGATCTCTTCGCCAAGGCGGGCTGGGTGATCAAGGGCGGCAAGATGGTCAATGCCAAGACAGGCGAGCCGTTCAAGTTCGAAATCCTCGGCTGGAACGATACCGACCAGGTCCTTTCCAGTCCCTATATCGCCAATCTGCGCAAGATCGGCGTCGACGCCACGCTGCGGCTGATCGACCAGACCCAATACATCAACCGCGTCAACAATTTCGATTTCGACGTCACCATAGCGCAGTTGGGGCAGTCGGATTCGCCTGGCAACGAGCAGCGTGACTTCTGGAGCTCCAAGTCCGCAGATACGCCTGGATCGCGCAACTACGCCGGCATCAAGAATCCGGTCGTCGATGCGCTGGTCGACCGCGTCATCTTCGCGACCGACCGTGACGATCTGGTTGCTGCCACCCATGCGCTCGACCGGGTGCTGCTGTGGAATTACTATGTCGTGCCGCAACACCATCGGTCGGCGGTCTGGATAGCGTACTGGAACAAGTTCGGCATCCCGGAAAAGCAGCCGGCCTATAGCGGCGTCGACCAGAATTCCTGGTGGATCGATGCGGACAAGGAAAAGGCGCTGGCAGCAAAATACAAGAGTGGCAATTGATGGCGGCGCTCCCCCGCCGCGTCTCGCTGGCCCGCCGCGACTTTCTGGCCTTGGGCGTCGCGGCCACGACGGCAGCGCTGTTGCCCGGCCGCGCCTTCGCCGCCATCCCGACGGGGGTCAAGCTGCATGGTCTGTCGGCCTTCGGCGACCTCAAATATTCCCCAGGTTTCACGCATTTCGACTATGTCAATCCGGACGCGCCCAAGGGCGGCCAGATGAATTTCGCACCGCCGAACTCCACCTTCAATCAGAGCTTCCTGACGTTCAACACGCTGAATTCGCTGGTGTTGAGAGGGGAATCGCCGCCGCGCACCGAACTCTGTTTCGATTCGCTGATGGCTAGCGCACTCGATGAGCCGGATGCGGTCTATGGCCGGCTTGCCGAGTCGGTTACCTTGTCGCCGGACCGCAATGGCTTCCGCTTCAGCCTGCGACCGCAAGCACGCTTCCACGACGGCTCGCCAATGACCGCGGAGGACGTCGCCTTCGCATTGAAGCTTTACAAGGACAAGGGCCATCCGAACCTCTCCCAGGCGTTGCGGCATATGACGGAAGCGGTTGCGGCCGATCCGGTTACCGTGGACCTCACCTTCAACGGCAAACAATCCGCGCAGAATATCCTTGCGATCGTCGCCATGCCGATCGTGTCCAAAGCCTTTTATACGGTCAATGATTTCGATGCCTCGACGATGACACCGCCGCTCGGCTCCGGACCTTACAAAATAGGGCGCGTGGCGGCCGGACAGACCGTCGAATATGAGCGCGTCGCCGACTATTGGGGCAGGGATCTGGCCGTGAACCGCGGCGTCTATAATTTCGACCGCATCCGCATCGATTTTTACATCAATCGCCAGGCAGCGTTTGAAGCCCTGAAGAAGGGGGACACGCATTTTCGCGAAGAATTTACCTCGCGGGTATGGGCAACCGGTTACGACTTTCCGGCACTGAAGGACGGCCGGGTCGTCAAACGCGAATTTCCCGGCGAGAAAACGCCATCCATGCAGGCTGTCGCGCTGAACCAGCGTCGTCCGCAATTCCGCGATGTGCGCGTCAGACGCGCGATCGCCAATTGCTTCGATTTCGAATGGACCAAGCGGGTTCTGTTTTACGGCGCCTACGAGCGCTCGCAATCGAATTTCGAGCGGTCGGATTACAAGGCCGAGGGCCTGCCCTCGCCCAAGGAATTGGCCCTGCTGGAGCCGTTCCGAGCCGAGTTGCCGCCGGAAACCTTCGGCGAAGCGGTGATGCAGCCTGTCTCCGACGGTTCGGGCCACGACCGCAAGCTGCTGCGCGCGGCTTCGAGACTGCTTGCCGAAGCCGGCTGGAAGCGGGCGGGCAATTTCGTTGTCAATGAAAAGGGCGAGCCGCTGCGAGTGGAAATGCTGGCCGAGGACGACGGCATCGTTCGGCTTTTGTCGCCGTGGGCCGAGAACATGAAAACGATCGGCATCGACGCTTCGATCCGGCAGGTCGATTCGACGCAATATGAACAGCGGCAGAGCAATTTCGATTTCGATTTCACCCTGCTCGCCTGGTCGATCGGGGCGACGCCGACTGCCGACGGCCTGGAGATACTCTACGATTCGCGGATGGCGAAAACGCCGGGGATGCGCAATTATCCCGGCACGGAAAGCAAGGCCATCGATGCGCTGATCGAGGCAGCCGGCAAGGCGCAGAGCCGGATCGAACTGATCACGGCGCTCAAAGCGCTCGATCGGGTCTTGCGCGCGCGGCTAGACTGGATTCCAACATATTATCTCGCGAATCACCGAGTCGCCTATTGGGACATGTTCGGCTTTCCCGAGCAGAAGCCCGATTTCGGCTTTCCGGTCGAGGCGCTGTGGTGGTTCGACAAGGACAAGGCGGCAAAGATTGGCAAAGGGTGAATTTCCTGCAGGCGTCGGCGCCGCCCCTCACCTGCCTGCCGGCATCCTCTCCCCGTATAGTGACGGGGAGAGGGGCGCCTTCATCGATGATTTCGCCAATCACAAGCGAGGCAATAAAGGCGCCGAGATTGCGGCCAGCCCATTTCTCCCCGTCACTATACGGGGAGAAATGTCCGGCAGGACAATGAGGGGCGGCGCTGCCGTCGACGATTGGTCTGAAGCAGTGCTCTTCCTCGAGATGGACAATTTCTGATGGGCGCCTATATCCTGCGCCGCATCCTGCTAATGATCCCGACCCTGTTCGGCATCATGGCAGTGTCTTTCGCCGTCATCCAGTTCGCGCCGGGCGGGCCGGTCGAGCAGGTCATCGCCAGGCTGACCAACCAGGGCGGCAGCGATCGCCTTGGCGGCGGCGGCGGTGACGCCGGCGCCAGCAATTTCGACGTAGCCGGCGATGCCGGTTCGAGATATCGCGGCGCGCAAGGGCTCGACCCCGAATTCATCGCCAAGCTGGAAAAGCAGTTCGGTTTCGACAAGCCACCGCTAGAGCGCTTCGGCATGATGCTGTGGAACTACATCCGGTTCGATTTCGGCGACAGCTATTTCCGTGACATTTCAGTGATCGATCTGATCCTGGAGAAGATGCCGGTGTCGATCTCGATCGGGTTGTGGATCACGCTGCTGTCCTACCTGATCTCGATCCCGCTCGGCATCCGCAAGGCCGTCAAGGACGGCACGGCATTCGACGTATGGACCAGCGGCATCGTCATTGTCGGCTACGCCATTCCGGGCTTCCTGTTCGGCATCCTGCTGATGGTGCTGTTTGCCGGCGGATCGTTCTACGACTGGTTTCCGCTGCGCGGCATCACCTCCGACAATTGGGACCAGCTGTCTTGGCCGGCGCGGATCGTCGACTATCTCTGGCACATGACCTTGCCGCTGACGGCGCTGGTGCTGTCGGCCTTCGCCACAACGACGCTTTTGACCAAGAATTCTTTCCTCGAGGAAATCCGCAAGCAGTATGTGGTGACCGCCCGCGCCAAGGGCCTGTCGGAACGGCAAGTTCTCTACGGCCACGTCTTCCGCAACGCCATGCTGATCGTGGTCGCCGGCTTTCCCGGCGCCTTCATCTCGGCCTTCTTCACCGGCTCGCTGCTGATCGAGAACATCTTTTCGCTCGACGGCCTCGGCCTGCTCGGTTTCAGGTCGGTGGTCGAGCGCGACTATCCGGTGGTGTTCGCCAATCTCTACATCTTCTCGCTGCTTGGTCTGATCGTCGGGCTGCTGTCCGACCTGATCTATACCTGGGTCGACCCGCGCATCGACTTCGAGCGGAGAGACGTCTGATGGCCGGGGCCGCAGCCGAAACGGCGCCGGAGCGGATCGCACGGCCCTGGCTGTCGCCGCTCAACCAGCGGCGGCTGCAGAATTTCAGGGCCAACCGGCGCGGCTACTGGTCGTTGTGGATCTTCCTCGTGCTTTTCGTGCTGTCGCTGTTTTCCGAATGGATCGCCAACGACAAGCCGGTCCTCGTCTCCTACAAGGGCGAAATCCTGTTTCCGGTCGTGGTCGCTTATCCCGAAGAGAAGTTCGGCGGCTTTTATGCGGTCACCGACTATCGCGACCCGGTCATCCAGGACGAGATCAATGCTCATGGCTGGATGATCTGGCCGCCCGTCCGCTACTCCTACCGGACGGTCAACAATGCCATTCCCGAGGCCGCACCAACCAAGCCGTCCTGGCTCTATGACACCAAGACACGTTGCAACCAGTATCCGCAAGGTGCGGCCGACCCCAATTGCGTCGTCGGCAACTGGAACTGGCTGGGCACCGACGACCAGGCCCGCGACGTGCTGGCGCGCGTCATCTATGGATTCAGGGTCTCGGTGCTGTTCGGCCTGATCCTCACCGCCGGCTCGGCGGTGATCGGCGTGACGGCCGGCGCATTGCAGGGTTATTTCGGCGGCTGGACCGACCTTCTGTTCCAGCGCTTCATAGAAATCTGGTCGGCGATCCCGGTGCTTTATCTGCTCCTCATCGTCGCCGCCATCCTGCCGCCCGGCTTCTTCATCCTGCTCGGGCTGATGCTGCTGTTCTCCTGGGTGGCGCTGGTCGGCGTGGTGCGGGCCGAGTTCCTGCGCGCCCGCAACTTCGAATATGTCAACGCCGCGCGCGCGCTGGGCGTACCCAACGGTACTATCATGTTCCGGCATCTGTTGCCCAACGCCATGGTGGCGACGCTGACCTTCCTGCCCTTCCTGCTCAGCGGCTCGATCTCGACGCTGACCTCGCTCGACTACCTTGGCTTCGGCCTGCCGCCCGGCTCGGCCTCGCTGGGCGAGCTCCTCAAGCAGGCGCAGCGCAACCTCAACGCGCCATGGCTGGGCATCTCCGGCTTTGTCGTCATCTCGCTGATGCTGTCGCTGCTGGTCTTCGTCGGCGAAGCGACCCGCGACGCCTTCGATCCGCGCAAGACGTTCAGATGAGGGCGATGCAGGCTGGCATTTGACATGTTATGTTTCGGAAATGGCAATCCCGACAAAAAGCGGACGTACCTCAAGGAACCGGCGGCTTTGACGGTGAGTTGGCGTCCGTTCAGTCCGTCAATCCGCAGAGGAAAGGGTCATGAATAGGGTCATCCTTGAACACTACCCGGCATCGAAGCTCCCGGATGAACTACGAAAGGGCATAGCTCCGAGCGCCTCGGTCAAAGTGACAGTGGAGGAAGAGGCCAACAGGCCGCTTGGCCGCGAACAATTGCTTGAACTCATGCGGAATGCCCAGGCCAACGCGCCGGGAACAAGCCTCGACGAGGCTGTCGCGCGTGTTCGTGCCCTCCGCGATGAGTGGGAGGATTGATGGCTTCAGTCCGGCTTTATGTCGATACCAACATTTTCATCTATGCCTTTGAAAACAATGATGCCCTTGCAAAAAAACTGCTTCAGCTCATTTCACTGAACGAGGGCAGAAAGCAGCCGTTCCTGGCGACAAGTGATCTCGTGCTCGCAGAGTTGATGGTCGATCCCCTGAGAAAGAACAATGAGCGACTGATCGAACTCTACGACAGTATTTCAATCGGCAATGCCTTCATCTCAATTGGGACGATAACTCGCGAGGTCCTCTGGCACGCAGCACAGTTGCGTTCGGAATTCCTTTCCTTGAGATTACCGGACGCGATCCATCTTTCCACAGCGATGCACTTCGGTTGCACACAATTTCTGACCGCGGATACGAGATTGAAAGAGACCTATTCCATCGCACCAAATCGTCTCGTTCCCCCTCGAATGGCAGCCAAAATTTCGGTCATACGACCGGAAATTTCCGCCTTGGACAGGGTTGTAGCGGAAGTTGAGCGATGACCGCCCCTCTCCTTTCCGTGCAAGACCTCAGCGTTGGCTTCGCGCAGGAAGGCCGCCGGTCGATGGCCGTCGACCACATCTCCTTCGACATCGCCAAGGGCGAGACGGTGGCGCTGGTCGGCGAATCCGGCTCCGGCAAGTCGGTCTCGGCGCTGTCGGTGCTGAAGCTGCTGCCCTATCCGGCCGCCAGCCATCCGTCGGGAAAAATCCTGTTCCAGGGCGCCGATCTGCTCGCTGCCGACGAGAAGGCATTGCGCCGGGTGCGCGGCAACAAGATCACCATGATCTTCCAGGAGCCGATGACCTCGCTCAACCCGCTGCACACGATCGAGCAGCAGATCGTCGAGGTGCTGACGCTGCACCAGGGCCTGGGTGACCGCCAAGCCAAGGCGCGCACTCTGGAGCTGCTCAACGAGGTCGGCATCCGCGAGCCGGAGAAGCGGCTCGACGCTTATCCGCACCAGCTTTCCGGCGGTCAGCGCCAGCGCGTCATGATCGCCATGGCGCTGGCCAACGAGCCGGAACTGCTGATCGCCGACGAGCCGACGACCGCACTCGACGTCACTGTGCAGGCGCAGATCCTCGAGCTGCTCGCGGAGTTGAAGAGCCGCAAAGGCATGTCGATGCTGTTCATCACCCACGACCTCGGCATCGTCAGAAAGATCGCCGACCGGGTCTGCGTGATGACCAAGGGCAAGATCGTCGAAACCGGGCCGACGAAAGAAATCTTCGCCAACCCGCAGCACAGCTATACGCGGCATTTGCTTGCCGCCGAACCCAAGGGCAAGCCGCCCGCCGCCAACGCTGCTGCCAGGCCAGTGATGACCGGCCAGGACATAAAAGTCTGGTTTCCGATCAAGAAAGGCTTTTTCCGGCGCACCGTCGACAATGTGAAGGCGGTCGACGGCATCGACGTCACCGTGCGCGCCGGCCAGACGCTCGGCGTCGTCGGCGAATCCGGCTCGGGCAAGACGACGCTCGGCCTGGCGCTGGCCAGGATGATCTCGTCGACCGGGACCATTCAGTTCGATGGGCGCGATATCAACGAGCTGTCATTCAACGCCATGCGGCCGCTGCGGCGCGAGTTGCAGATCGTCTTCCAGGATCCGTTCGGGTCGTTGAGTCCGCGCATGTCGGTCTCCGAGATCATCGAGGAAGGGCTGAAGATCCACGAGCCGAAACTGTCGCCCGATGAGCGCGACAATCGCATTGTCGATGTGCTCGGTGAAGTCGGGCTCGATCCCGCCACGCGCAATCGCTATCCGCACGAGTTTTCCGGCGGCCAGCGCCAACGCATCGCCATCGCCCGCGCCATGGTGCTCAACCCGCGCTTCGTCATGCTGGACGAGCCGACCTCGGCGCTCGATATGAGCGTGCAGGCGCAGGTGGTCGACCTTCTGCGCAGTCTGCAGGCGAAGCACGACCTCGCCTATCTGTTCATCAGCCACGACCTGAAGGTCATCCGTGCGCTTGCCAACGACGTCATCGTCATGCGCAATGGCAGGATCGTCGAGGCCGGCCCGTCCGAACAGATTTTCGAACGGCCGCAGACCGACTATACCAAGGCGCTGATCTCGGCCGCATTCAGGATCGAAACGGCGCCGGTCGGCATCGTCAGCGAGTAGGCTGTACCGCATAAAGGAAAAAGAACCCGCCATGGAAAAAGGCCGTGTCCTGCTTGCCCTCACCGGTATCCATCCGGGCCGTTGGCGCGAGCTCTTGGCGGCCGAACGCGAGGTGGTGCTCGAGCCGGAAGGCGCCAGCGATGCTTCGATCACCTATGCGGTGGTTTGGAAGCAGCGGCCGAACCTTCTGTCGTCCCTGCCCAATCTGCGCGCTGTCTTTTCGATCGGCGCCGGCGTCGACCACATCTTCGCCGATCCCACTTTGCCCGACGTGCCGATCGTCAAGGTCGTGGCCGACAATTTGACCCAGTACATGACCGAATATGTCGTCTGGCGGGTGCTCGATCACCATCGGCAGGGCCTGCTTTACCGGTCGCAGCAGCAAAGGAAGATCTGGCACGAGTCGCCGCAGCGGCCGGCCGGCGACATCTCCATCGGCATCATGGGGCTCGGCACGCTTGGCCGCGCGGCGGCGTCGGTGCTTTTGTCACTCGGCTTTGCGGTCAATGGCTGGTCGCGCAGCGACAGGCCGGTGAAAGGCGTTTCGACCTATGCCGGCGAGGCCGGATTGATCCCCTTCCTCAACGCCACCGATATCCTGGTGGTGCTGTTGCCGCTTACGCCGCAGACGCAAGGCATCATCAATTACGGCGTGCTGAAGGAGTTGAGAAAACGCAACGGCCTCGGCGGCTCAGTGCTGATCAACGCCGGGCGCGGCAAGTTGCAGAAGGACGCCGACATTCTGCGTGCGCTGGAGGACGGCACGCTCAAGGAGGCGAGCCTCGACGTGTTCGAGGTCGAGCCGCTGCCGAAGACCAGCCGGCTGTGGAACCACCCGAAGGTGTTCGTGACGCCGCATGCGGCGGCGACCTCCGATCCCCTGCATCTGGTGCCGATCATGCTGCGCCAGATGGCCGCCTTCGAGCGCGGCGAGAAGCTCGAGAACGTCGTCGATCGCAACGCCGGGTATTAACCCGGCTTGCCGCATTCGCGGCGGGCGATCGACCGGTTCATGGCGTCGATCCGGCCGCTTGCCTGTTCGACGTCGCGCTGGGCCTTGGAACGGGCGTCCGGCGTGAACGGGCCGAGGCCCACCCCGGGATCGGAGAAGGACGGCTTGGCATCCAGTGGAAGGCGATATTGCTGCGCCAGCCGGTTTCGTTGCGCTAGCAATTGATCGCAAGGCACGCTGTCATATTGCAGCGAGGACTGGACATTCGCGTCCTGTCGCTCGGCAATCGAGGTGCCGACGCAACCGGCTATTGCCAGGCAAGATGCCAAGACCACCAAGTTCCAGCGCATGCAACGTCCTCCGTGTCAGTGTCCTGCCCTTTCGGGCACGCGAATCGGACTTTTTCGCAGCCGCCGCCACGTGTGGCGCAGGTGAACGAAAAGGGTCGCCGGACAAGGCCTGATGCGATTTCGTGATGGAGATCCCGCCGGCAGTTGCCTGTATGCCGAGTCAGCAGTCACTTGCAACAGGCTTCCCGCGCCGGAATTAGCAACTATCTTGGAGCCATGCGCGCCAGCGACCTGCTTCATCCCCGGCCCGAGGGCCTCTATTGCCCGCCCGGCGATTTCTTCATCGATCCGGTGCGGCCGGTCAACCGGGCGCTGATCACACACGGCCATTCCGACCATGCCCGTTCCGGCCACCGCTCGGTGCTGGCTACACAACAGACGCTGGACATCATGCGGCTGCGCTACGGCGAGGGTTTTGCCGGGACGACGCAAGCGGCAGCACTTGGCGAGGCGATTGCGCTGAACGGCGTCACCGTAACCTTCCATCCGGCCGGCCATGTGCTGGGCTCGGCGCAGATCGAGGTCGTGCATCAGGGCTCATGCATCGTCGCTTCGGGCGACTACAAGCGCCAGAGGGACGCGACTTGCGAGCCGTTCGAACCGGTCAAGTGCGACGTGTTCATCACCGAGGCGACTTTCGGCCTGCCGGTGTTCCGTCATCCGCCCGATACCGAAGAGATCGCCCGGCTGCTGAAATCGACGGCGCAGTTTCCCGAACGCGCGCATCTGGTCGGCGCCTATGCGCTTGGCAAGGCGCAGCGCGTCATGCGCTTGCTGCGCGACGCCGGCTACGACAGGCCGATCTATATCCACGGCGCGCTGGCCAAGCTCAGCGACTACTATCAGAGCCAGGGCATCGAGCTCGGGACGTTGGAGCCGGCGACCGTCGAAAGCAGTGGCAAGGAGGATTTCACCGGCGCCATCGTCGTCGGCCCGCCATCGGCGTTCGCCGACCGCTGGGCGCGGCGCTTTCCCGATCCGATCTCGTGCTTTGCCTCCGGCTGGATGCGCATCCGCCAGCGCGCCAAGCAGGGCGGCGTCGAGCTGCCGCTGATCGTTTCCGACCATGCCGACTGGGACGAACTGACCGCCACGATAAGGGAAACCGGCGCGGAGGAAATCTGGGTGACGCATGGCCGCGAGGAGGCCCTGGTGCGCTGGTGCGAACTCGAGGGGATCGCTGCCAGGCCGCTGCATCTCGTCGGCTATGAGGATGAGGGCGATTGATGGCAATTATTGATCCATCAAATGCCGGCGCCGCGATCCTTCACACCCCCCTCTGGCCTGCCGGCCATCTCCCCCGCAAGGGGGGAGATCGGATGTCGCCACTGGTTTCGCCAATCTCCAACGTTGGAGGAATGAGCGCGGGGCCGAAGCTGCCAATCTCCCCCCTTGCGGGGGAGATGGCCGGCAGGCCAGAGGGGGGTGGCGTGGAGTGCAAACTCATCTTATTGGCGCGGCCCGCATTATGAACCGCTTCGCCGAACTCCTCGACCGCCTCGTGCTGACGCCGTCGCGCAACGGCAAGCTGACGCTGCTGAGCGATTATTTCCGCAGCGTCGAGGATCCGGATCGCGGCCTGGCGCTGGCTGCCATCACCGGCGACCTGACCATCGCGGCGGTCAAGCCGGCGATGCTGCGCGCGCTGGTCATGGAGCGCATGGACCCGGTGCTGTTCGGCTATTCCTACGACTATGTCGGCGACCTGGCGGAGACGGTGTCGCTGGTCTGGCCGCAATCGTCGGCGGATATCGCCAACCATGAGCCGACGCTCGCCGAGGTCGTCGCGAAATTGCAGGCGGCGAGCCGTTCCGACGGGCCGACGGTGCTGGCCCGGCTGCTCGACAGCGGCAGCGTCTCGGCGCGCTTCGCCATCATCAAGCTGGTCACCGGCGGCCTGCGCATCGGCGTTTCGGCGCGATTGGCCAAGCAGGCGCTGGCCGACCTCGGCAAGGTCGACGTCGCCGAGATTGAAGAACTCTGGCATGGGTTGGCGCCGCCCTATGCCGAGCTGTTCGCCTGGCTGGAGGGCAAGGCAGAAAAACCCAAAAAGACAGCGCTGGCGCTGTTCCGGCCGGTGATGCTGTCCAACCCGATCGGTGACGGCGACCTCGAAAAGCTCGATCCCGCCGACTATGCCGCCGAGTGGAAATGGGACGGCATCCGCGTCCAGGCGGTATCGGAAGGCGGTGTTCGCCGGCTCTACTCGCGCACCGGCGACGATGTCTCCCGGGCTTTTCCTGACCTCGCAGAAGCGATGGATTTCTCCGCCACCCTCGACGGCGAGCTTCTGGTCGGCGATCCCCGGCAGGCGACCGGCACGTTCTCGGACCTGCAGCAGCGGCTGAACCGCAAGAGCGTGACACCGAAGATCCAGCAGCAATACCCGGCCTTCATGCGCTGCTACGACGTGCTTCAGATCGGCGACGAGGACTTGCGCATGCACCCTTTCCGCGACCGGCGCGGCCACCTCGAAGCCTTCGTGCAGACGCTCGATCCGAGCCGCTTCGATCTTTCGCCGCTGGTCGAATTCACCGACTGGGAGGCGCTGGAGGAATTGCGCCGCAAGCCGCTGCATCCGGTCATCGAAGGCGTGATGCTGAAGCGCTGGGATTCGCCCTATCTCACCGGCCGGCCGAAAGGCCCATGGTTCAAATGGAAGCGCGATCCGCACACAATTGACGCCGTGCTGATGTATGCCCAGCGCGGCCACGGCAAGCGTTCGAGTTTCTATTCCGATTACACGTTCGGCGTCTGGTCCGGCCCGGAAGGATCGGAGGAACTGGTGCCGGTGGGGAAAGCCTATTTCGGCTTCACCGACGAGGAACTGAGGCAGATCGACAAATATGTCCGCGACAACACGATCGAGCGCTTCGGCCCGGTCCGCTCGGTGCGGGCCGACCGCAGACAAGGCCTGGTGATGGAGGTGGCGTTCGAAGGGCTCAACCGCTCGACACGGCACAAATCCGGTGTCGCCATGCGCTTTCCGCGCATTTCGCGGCTGCGCTGGGACAAGCCAGCGGCCGAAGCCGACCGCATCGAGACGCTGCAGGCGCTGCTCGATAGTTAGAGCGACGTGCGTCCAATTGGACGCACAAAGTACGCTCTAACAGTTATAATCAACGCATCGTGCTTTCCGAAAATCGATTCCGATTTTCGGGCCGATGCGTTGAGCTCTACGGAACAATCGCGACGCGGATCTCGTAGATGTCGACCGACTTGCCCTGCTTGTCGAAGTCGGAATTGATGGCGATGGTGCCGGCAGCGCCCGGACGTTTGTCGGGAAACCGCACATCGAAGAGGTATTCGTTGCGCTCGTGGCCGACCGCGTAGCGCTTGCGGCCGCAGTCGCCGAGTTCGCCGAAATTGCAGTCGACGGAGATCTGCGTCTCCTGGCCCTCCTCGGAGCGGGCGATGATGTCGAACGTGGCGTGCTTGCCGGCGAGTTTGTCCAAGACGCCTTGCTCGACGTCGAAGCTGATCGCCGAACCGGAGGCGCCCGACCGGATGCGCAGGAAAGAACCGCTGTCGTCCTGCATGACTTCGGCCTTGGCATCCGAAGGCGCGCTGACAAGTGTCGGGTCGCTCGGTGAAAACACATTGATCCAGTCGCGCGCCTCATCCGCCGCGCCGGCGTTCAGCGGCGGGGCGGTGTCGCCTGGCGGCGTGAAATCATCGTCTTCCACCGTCGGTGGCGTTTGCGGCGGGGCGGTGTCGAGTTCGGCCGCCGACTTGAAGACGCCGGTCTGGGCAGCGAAATAGAGGCCGATGCCGGCGGCTGCAAGCAGCGTCACGCCGAGGAAGATCGCGGTGAGAGGCAGGCGGGGACCTCTCACCCGCCTGTCGTCGCGGTCGGGCATCACCTCTGCGTCGCCGTCCCCGGCCGATTGGGGGGACGACAAGTCGATCTCCGGCGCATCGGGAAAAGCCGCTTCGGGCATGATGTCGGGAACGACCGGCAAGACGCGCGAGCGCGGCGCATCGGAAGCTGGGGGTGCGTCGGAAGCAGGAGGCGCGACCGATGCAGGAGGCTCAGCCGGACCGTCGACAACGACCTCAGGCGGCGGCGCTGGTTCAGCGTCGGCGCCGGCATGCGGTTCGGCATCGGCCTCGGGTTCGGCATCGGCTTCGCTGCCAGCCGGCTGCTCCGCAGCCGGTGCTGCAGCGTCGTCATCGGTCGGACGGCCGACAGCGGGAACCGCCGGCAGGAATTCGGATTCGATTTCGGTTATCTTGGCCTGCACCGCCTTGCGGCGCTTGATGGCGACTTCCACCGTCACGTTCGGGTTGGCCTGCAGGGCACGATCAAGCGCGGCGAAGGCCGATCGGTACACCCGCTCGCGAAACGCGCGGTCTTCGGCATTGCCTTTCTCGAAGGCATTCCGGATCGCTTTTTCGATCGCGTCCAACGGGGACCCCCTGCACGTATGGTCACATTGTCATGATCGTTAGCCGCAGGCGACCGATCAATCAACGGGCCAGCGGCCGCATTCTGCCTTGGCGATGCATCGAAAGCCGATTTCGGCGGTTTTCGGTAAAAGAATCAACATTTTTCGCCGGTTTCCCGATGCATCGCCAACACGACAAGCACAACCTGGCGTTGAGGCTTCGCGCAACCGCATGGCCGGTCGGAGGGGGGGTCGCTTATAGGCCCGGGATGAGCCGACACGAATTGCCAAGTCCCATCTTGAATTTGTGGCGGGTTGCGTCTATCACCCAGCGCATCTTGGAGGCCTTGGCTTCCCGGGCCGCTTTAGCTCAGTTGGTAGAGCACATCATTCGTAATGATGGGGTCAGGTGTTCGAGTCACCTAAGCGGCACCACTAATCTCCTGATATCATTTCTCTTCTGTCGTATCGAAACGCAACGTTTCGAATGATTTAAAAGTGTGGCAAAAAGTGCGGCAGCGATGATGTTCGGCCCTTTCCCAAGCGCCACCGCGCGGCATCACTGCGACGCTGCCGGCGTCAGTCGCAATATCTTTCCGGCTGGTTCGTCGGTCAACGCCATGACCGCGCCGTCGGGAGCCTGCACCACGTCCCGGATACGCCTGCCGAGAGCGACGACTTCCTCGCCAGCGACCTGCTTTCCATCGATCCTGACACGAACGATGCCTTCCGCCGACAGTCCGCCAATCAACAGGTCGCCGCGCCAATCGGCAAACATGTCGCCGGTGTAGAAAATCATGCCGGAAGGCGAGATGACGGGTGTCCAGCTATGGATGGAGTCGGCAAACTCCGGCCGCGTCGACGGTTCGGGGATGCGTTCGCCCGAATAGTGCCGGCCCCAACTGACCACGGGCCAGCCGTGATTCCTGCCCGCTTGCGGAATGTTCAGCTCATCGCCGCCGAGCGGTCCCATTTCCGCCGTCCAGAGCACGCCGGTTTCGGGATGGAGCGCAGCACTTTGCACATTGCGATGGCCGTAGGACCAGATCTCGTCGGCGCCGTTCTTGCCGACGAAGGGATTGTCGTCAGGCACGGAACCATCGGGGTTGATGCGGACGATCGTGCCGAGATGATTGTTCGGGTCCTGCGCCTCTCGCATCTTGCCGCGCTCACCGAGCGTGACGAAGAGCTTGCCATCCGGCGCGAATACCAGGCGGGAGCCGTAGTGCAGCCGGCTGGACACGGCTGGTTCCTGCCGGAAGATCACTTCGAAGTTCGAAAGCGCGCTGCCGTTCTCGTCCAGGCGTCCACGGCCGACCGAGGTAGCCGCGCCGCCGCCGCGTTCCTCCGAATAGGAGAGATAGACCGTCCGGTTGTCGGCAAAGTCCGGATCGAGCGCCACATCCAGCAGACCGCCTTGTCCGCTGGCAAGGACGTCCGGCACACCGTCGATCGGGTCGGAAACGGCCCCGTCGCTCGAGACGAGCCGCAGGCGCCCCGGACGCTCGGTGACCAGCAACGCGCCGTCGGGCAGGTAGGTCGCGCCCCAGGGATGCTCGAGCCCTTCGGCAAAGGTCTCGACCGCAACGCGGCCTGTTTCGCTCTCGCTGCTGTCCTGCGCGAGCGTGGTCGAGGGCGCACCGAAGGCGAGAAGAAAAGACGAAGCAATGAATATCCGCAGCATGATTTCTCCATCCGAACGGAGGCATAGGGACCGGCTCCCCGATATAATGACCGACTGCCGATGCAGTTCCAAGCTCGCGCCGCGCCCCAGGTTTTCAGCTATGGCCAGGTCGAGGTCGGCGAGAGTTCGGCCTGGCACTCTCGGCGTGCCTCTAGATAAAGAAGACAAATGAGCGCGAACTGAAAACCAATTGAGACACAACTGAAACACATCCAGGCGCAGGCGACATGCATGCGAAACGCTTTGGGGCGATGGTCGCCGCAAGAGCAGGAACGCAGGAGCGTCGCCGATGACACCCGACCAGACCAGACTTGTCCAGGACAGTTTTCGCGAGATCGTGCCGATCCGCGTGGCCGCCGCCGCGCTGTTCTACGAGCGCCTGTTCGCGATCGACGCGGATCTTCGCGCGCTGTTTCCGGTGACAGACATGACCAAGCAAGGCGCCAAGCTGATAGCGAGCCTCGGCTTCGTCGTGCATGGACTGGACCGAGCCGACACCATCCTGCCGACGGTGCGCGTGCTCGCCAGGCGTCACGTGACTTACGGTGTCGAGGAGCGTCATTACCCGATCGTCGGGCAAGCGCTCATCGAGACGCTGGCGGCCGGCCTCGGCACGGCTTTTACGCCGGCTGTCCGCGAGGCTTGGGAGGCGGCCTACGGGTTGCTCGCCAGCGTAATGATCGCGGCTGCCCGTGAGGATCAGCTCGCCGCGTAATTTTTGGGGATGCAGCCGCAGGCGACCACCCACCCAAACGACAATTCCAAATGGAGAGAAACACGATGTTCAGATACACAGCACTTGCGGCGCTTTGCGTCGTGGCAGGTTCCGCTTCTGCCGGCGAACTCACCGCCCGTCAGGGTGGGACCGTCGATCTCGGCAATTTTCATGGCGTCGTCTACTACACGGAGGCGGATGACGGCTACCGGGTGGTCACCACGATGGCGGCGGGCGAAGAAAACCTGCCAGTACGCTTCGTCGCGACCCTCAGCGAGGGCCAGGCGTTCGTGATCTCGGTCCCGGGCGCGTTGGCAGGGGCCGGCCAGGCACTCGAAATCTCGCGCGCCAAAGGCAAGCTGGTTGTCGCGGAGGTGGAGTCCACCCAGTAACGGGTTGAAAGTTGACGTCGCGACGCAACCGGGTAGTCTGCGCCCGCTTCCGCGTCTTCCAACAGCGCGAAGAGACAAATCGGCACCGTCATTGGGATGGGTATCGTCCTAACCTCGGAGAAACGAGATGCTCAAGGTGCAAAGTGCGGAAGTTCGATTTCGACTTTTTGAGTGTGGACATTTTTTCCTGATCCTGATGGGCGCTGGTCTACTTGCGCCGGCCGCTTTTGCCGATGTCGTCGAGCCAGCGACCCTCGCCGTCGCGGATTTCGAGTTCAGGGATACATCAGGCGAAGTCAGGGACCAGACCGCCGAACACGAAGCGCGACTGAAGGCATTTGGCGTTGCGTTGCAGGATGGCCTTTCTGAGAAGATCAAGCTCGTCGCGTTACCCTGTCAGGCAGAACAGTGCACCATCAAGGACCCCGGCCTTGTCGATCTCTCGAAACAGGCAAAAACAGCCAGCGCGAAATATCTCCTGATCGGTCAGGTGCACAAGATGAGCACGCTGGTCGGCTGGGTGAAGTTTGCGGTCTTGGATTTGAACGGCAACAAACCTGTCTGCGATCGATACCTGACTTACCGGGGAGATACCGACGAAGCATGGCGGCGAGCAGCAGAGTTCACCGCGCGTGACGTCGAGAAGCACTGCATTCCGTAGGTATAGCGGTCGCTGGAGCCTTTGATCAGCCGGTGCCCTGAACCTTAGCATGGGCTGGGTACCGCAATTGCGGCGTCAGGCGGCCTTCTTCTTCGCCAGCCTCGCTTTAATGCTGGCGACGTCGGCGCGCGGCGTCGCCGCGAACAGCGTCTTGGTGTAGCTGTGCTTGGGGTCGGCAAAGACCTCGTCGCGCGAGCCGTATTCGACGGCCTCGCCGTAATACATGACCATCACCTCGTCGGCGATGTAGCGCACCACCGACAGGTCGTGGCTGATGAAGACATAGGTCAGCTCGAACTCGTCCTGCAGGTCGGCGAGCAGGTTGAGCACCTGCGCCTGCACCGACAGATCGAGCGCCGAGACCGGTTCGTCGAGCACCAAAAGGCTCGGATTGAGCATCAGCGCGCGGGCAATGGCGATGCGCTGGCGCTGGCCGCCCGAGAACATGTGCGGGTAACGGTTGTAATGCTCCGGTCCGAGGCCGACCTTCTTCAGCATCTTCATGGCGAGATCGCGCCGTTCGTCGGCTGGCGTGTCGGTGTTGATGAGCAGCGGCTCGCCCAACACGTCGCCGATCTTCTGGCGCGGATTGAGCGAACCGTAAGGGTTCTGGAAGACGATCTGCACCTTGCGGCGCATCTCCTTCGTCAGCCCATTCCTGGCGATGTCGACCTTGTTGCCGTCGATGAAGAGCTCGCCCGCCGTCGCCGGATCGATCAGGGTTATGATACGGGCGAGCGTTGACTTGCCGCAGCCGCTTTCGCCGACGATCGCCAGCGTCTTGCCCTTGTCGACGCTGAACGAAACGCCCTTGACCGCATGCACCGTGCGCGAGGGGCGAAACAGGCCGCCGCCGACATGATAGTCGCGCACGATGTTCTTGCCTTCGAGAACCGTCGCGCTCATGACGCGGCTCCCGTTGCAGTCCCGCTCCCAGCAGCAGAGGGGGCCGGTTCGAACAGCATGTCGGAAATGGTCGGCAGCCTGTCGCCGACGGCGTTTTCCGGCAGCGCCGACAGCAGCGCGCGGGTGTAGTTGCTCTTCGGCTGCTCGAACAGTGACAGAACGTCGGCCTCTTCCATCTTGCGGCCTTTGTACTGGACGATGACGCGGTCGGCGGTCTCGGCCACGACGCCCATATTGTGGGTGATCATGATCAGCCCCATGCCGTATTTGGCCTGCAAGCCGACCAAAAGATCGAGGATCTGCTTCTGGATGGTGACGTCGAGCGCGGTGGTCGGCTCGTCGGCGATCAGCAGCTTGGGATTGCAGGCGATCGCGATCGCGATCATGACGCGCTGGCACTGGCCGCCCGACATCTGGTGCGGGAATGAGTTCAGCCGCTCTTCCGGATCGGCGATGCCGACCAGCTTCATCAGCTCGATGGCGCGGGCCCGACGCTGGGCGCGGTCCATGCCCAAATGGAAGCGCAGCACCTCCTCGATCTGGAAGCCGGCGGTGAAGCATGGATTGAGGCTGGCGATCGGCTCCTGGAAGATCATCGAGATGTCCTTGCCGACGATCTTGCGGCGCTCGGACGGGCTGAGCTCAAGCAGGTCGACGCCGTCGAAGGCCATGCGATCGGCCTTTACCGTCGCCGTGTTCGGCAACAGCCCCATCACCGCCAGCATCGCCACCGATTTGCCGGAGCCGGATTCGCCGACGATCGCCAGCACCTCGCGCGGCTCGATCGACAGGTCGATGCCTTGCACGGCCATGAACGGTCCGGCGGCGGTATCAAACGACACGGTGAGGTTCTTGATGTCGAGAAGAGGCATGGTCACGACCTCTTCAGCTTGGGGTCGAAGGCATCGCGCAGGCCATCGCCGATCAGGTTGATGGCGAGCACCGTGATCAGGATGGCAAGGCCGGGGAAGGTCACCACCCATGGCGCGCGCAGGATGAACTCGCGCGCCGTGGCCAGCATGGTGCCCCATTCCGGGGTTGGCGGCTGCGCGCCGACGCCAAGGAAGCCAAGAGCCGCGGCCTCGAGAATGGCGTTGGAGAAGGACAGCGTCGCCTGCACGATCAGCGGCGCCATGCAGTTCGGCAGGATCGTCTTCACCATCAGCCTGAGATGGCTGGCACCGGCCACCTTGGCTGAGATCACATATTCGCGGTTCTTTTCGGCCATCACCGCCGCACGGGTGAGCCGCGCGAAATGCGGCTGCAGCACCAGCGCGATCGCCAGCATGGCGTTGAACAGGCCGGGTCCGAGGATCGCCACCAGAACGAGGGCAAGCAGCAGCGACGGGAAGGCCAGGATGACGTCCATGACGCGCATGATCAGCGTATCGACCCAGCCGCGGAAATAGCCGGCGAGCACGCCGAGGACGATACCGCTGGTCAGCGAGAAAACAACGACGACCAGACCGATGAACAGCGAGAACCGCGCCCCGAAAATCAGCCGCGAAAGCATGTCGCGGCCAACGGCGTCGGTGCCGAGCAGGAACGTCGATCTGCCGCCCTCCTGCCAGGCCGGCGGCGCCAGCAGCGCATCGCGAAACTGTTCGTCAGGCGAATGCGGCGCGACCAACGGCGCGAAGATCGCCACCAGCACCAGCGCAGTGAACACGACCAGGCCGATGACGGCGCCGGTGTTCATCGAGTAGTAATGCCAGAACTCGGTGAAGGCGCGTTGCCGGCCGCCGGTCGGAATGGAGGCGGCGGTGGCTTCTGCCGTGGTTTGGTCGGTCATCTCACTGCACCCGGATACGTGGGTTGATGACGGCGTAGAGCACGTCGACGATCAGGTTCACCGCCATGACGATCAGCGCGATGATCAGCAAGCCGCTCTGGACGACCACATAGTCGCGCTTGGCGATCGCGTCGATCATCCACTTGCCGATACCGGGCCAGGAAAAGATCGTTTCGGTCAGGATGGCGCCCGCCATCAGCGTGCCGACCTGCAGGCCGACGGTGGTGACGACGGGGATCAGCGCATTGCGAAAAGCGTGGAGCCCGATGACGCGACGCGGCGCCAGGCCCTTGGCGCGGGCGGTGCGGACGTAGTCTTCGCCCAGCACCTCCAGCATCGCCGACCGCGTCTGGCGCGCTATGACGGCGAGCGGGATTGTCGCCAGCACGATCGCCGGCAGGACAAGATGACTGGCGGCGGACCTGAAAGCGCCGCTTTTGCCGGAGATCAGGCTGTCGATCAGCATGAACCCCGTCGTCGGCTTGAAGAAATATTGAAGGCCGATGCGGCCGGAAACCGGCGTCCAGCCGAGATAGCCGGAGAAGAAGATGATGAGCAGCAGTCCCCACCAGAAGATCGGCATCGAATAGCCGGTCAGCGCCACGCCCATCGTCGCCTGGTCGAACCAGGATCCGCGCTTGACCGCGGCGAAGATGCCGGCGGGAATGCCGATGAGCACGGCGATGATCAGCGCGATCGTCGCCAGTTCCAGCGTCGCCGGAAACAGCGCCTGGAATTCACCGAGCACCGGCCGCTTGGTGGCGAGCGATATGCCGAAGTCGCCGGTCAGGACCCTGCCGATATACTCCAGATACTGGACGACATAAGGCCGGTTGTAGCCAAACCGCTCGACAAGCTCGGCGTAGCGTTCCGGGCTGACGCCGCGCTCGCCGGCCAGGGCCGTGATCGGGTCGCCCGGCAGAAGCCGGACGAAAGCGAACGCCGCCAGCGATATGCCGAACACGGTCGGGATGATCAAGGCGAGCTTGTGGAGGAGATAGCGGAGCATCTTGCTTCATAGAACGGCGGCGCTTTAAGTCCAGCGTCGCCGTTCTATTTCTCAGCAGTTATTCGGCGACGTCGACGCCGTCAAACCGATGAATGCCGAGCGGATCCATGACGAAGCCCGAAACCTTCTTGTTCATCGGCATGAAGACCTTGGAATGGGCGATAGTCAGCCACGGCGCCTCACGCTTGAACACGACCTGAGCCTCCTCGTAGATCTTGGTGCGCTCGGCGACATCCGTGGTCGCCTTGCCCTTCTGCAACAGGGCTTCGAACTCCTGGTTGCACCAGATCGCATAGTTGGACTGGCCGATGGCATCGCAGCCGAGCAGGAACAGGAAATTGTCCGGGTCGCCATTGTCGCCGGTCCAGCCGAGCTGGAAGGCGCCGTCACGGTCCTTCTGCTTGCCGCGTTCGCGATACTCGGTCCATTCGTAGCTGACGATCTCGGCCTTCACGCCGATCTTGGCGTAGTCGGCCTGGATCAGTTCCGCGACCCGTTGGGCATTCGGATTGTACGGGCGGCTGACCGGCATTGCCCAGATCTTCATCGACAGATCCGTGACGCCGGCATCAGTCAGCATCTTCTTGGCCGCGTCCGGATCGTACGGATCGTCCTTGACCTCCTTGTTATAGGACCACATCGTCGGCGGGATCGGGTTTATCGCCGCCTGGCCAGCGCCCTGATAGACCGCATCGAGAATGGCCTGCTTGTTGACGGCCATGTTGAGGGCCTTGCGGACCTCGACCTTGTCGAAGGGCGCCTGCGTCGTGTTGTAGGCCATGTAGCCGATGTTCAGGCCTTCCTGCTCGTCGACCTTGAGGTTCGGGTCGGCCTTCAGGCCGGCAATGTCGGCCGGCGCCGGGTACGACATGATATCGCACTCGCCCGCCTTCAGCTTCTGCGCGCGCACGGCCGGATCGGTGGTGATGGCGAAGATCAGATCGTCGATCTTCTGGCGGCCGCCATAGTAGCCGTCCCATGCCGCATAGCGAATGACCGCGTCGACCTGGTAGTCGACGAACTGGAACGGACCGGTGCCGATCGGCTTCTGGGTGAATTGCTGCCTGGTGCCGGCCTTGTCGAGTTGGTCGGCATATTCCTTGGAGACGATCGAAGCGAAATCCATGCCGAGATCCGGCAGGAAAGCGACCTCAGGCTTGTTCAGCACGAATTTCACCGTCAGGTCGTCGACCTTGACGATCTCCTTGAGAAGATCCGGGAAGCCCATGCCGGCAAAATACTCCCAGCCGGTGCCTGCCAGATAGTCGAACCACGGGTTTTCCTTCTTCCACTGGCGTTCGAAGGAGAAGATCACGTCGTCGGCGTTGAGATCGCGCGTCGGCGTGAAGTAGTCGGTGGTCTGGAACTTCACGCCCGGCCGAAGCTTGAACGTGTATTCGAGACCGTCGTCGGAAACCGTCCAGCTCTCGGCGAGGCCAGGCGTGATGGTGGTCTTGCCGTGTTCGAACTCGACCAGGCGCGAATAGATGGTGCGCGACGACGCGTCGAAGTCGTTGCCACCGCTCCACGGCGACGGGTCGAAGCCGGCCGGCGACGCCTCCGAGCAGTAGACCAACTGCTTGGCATTGGCCATGCCGCCGAGGACGCTTGCGGCCAGCAACGCGGCCGCAAAAGTCAGTTTCTTTTTCATGGAGGACTCCCTGATGTTCTTCCAAGCCCCTCTATCAGGCTCGCGAAGCGCGCATATAAGCACCGTTTTTCCGGCTTTGGAACACCCCGTTTGCCTACCCCATGGGAAGCAGAATTTCTTTCTGCGCACTCGCCAAAAAGGAGAAGGAAATGTCAATTACCGCCTATCACGGTAATGTTAACGACTGCATTTTTTTATTGATCTTCAACCCGGCGTTGGTGAGGAAACTACGACCTTCGGCTGGTCGTTGCCGCGGACGATTTCTTCCCACCTTGCCGCAGGGGCAGACTTGCACGGCTGCCGATAGTCGCAATACATAGATGACAGGCTGGATTTCCTGGATGCCGGCAGCAGCGGAGGACGTCTCTGTCATTCGGAGGCGACACGGCGAGCAGGCAGAGACAATAAGAACAATCGAGGGAGGGACGAGTGGCAAAAACACCAAGGACGACGGCACCAGCGACAGCCAAGGCCAAACCTGCTGCGCAACCGGCTAGCCCCGACAAGCCCCCGACAAGCCAAGGGCCAAAGGCGCCGACGGCCAAAACCAAGCCGAAGGCGGCCGCGGTGTCCACCAAGACCAATGTATCCGCGAAGACCAATGTATCGCCGAAGCCTGGCGCAAAGCCCGCCGCCGTCAAACCGGCGGCGAAGGCGGCACCGACAGCGGCTGCATCGGCGTCAAACCCAGGTCCGGCCACAAGGCTGCCGAATGTGGTTGCCGCCGGATTTCCGGAAAAACCCTGGCTCAAAAGCTATCCAAAAGTCGTTCCGGCCGAGATCGGCGCTCTGCCCTTCGGCTCCATCGGCGATCTGCTCGCCGACGTCTGCAAGCAGTACGCCAGCCGGCCCGCCTTTACCTGCATGGGCAAGACCATCACCTATGCGGAAGTCGAGCGGCAATCGGCCGCCTTCGGCGCCTATCTGCAATCGACGGGACTGCCGAAAGGCGCACGCGTGGCGCTGATGATGCCGAACGTGCTGCAATATCCGGTGGCGATGATGGCAGTGCTGCGCGCCGGCTATGTCGTGGTCAACGTCAACCCGCTCTACACGCCGCGCGAGCTGGAACATCAGCTCAAGGATTCCGGCGCGCAAGCCATCGTCATTCTCGAGAATTTCGCCAACACCTTGCAGGCGGTGATCGCTAAAACGGCGGTCAAGCATGTCGTGGTCGCGGCGATGGGCGACATGCTTGGCGGCCTGAAGGGGACGATCGTCAATCTCGTCGTGCGCCGCGTGAAGAAGATGGTGCCGGCCTGGTCGCTGCCGGGCCATGTCAAGTTCAATGCCGCGTTGAAGGCAGCCGCCGGCATGAATTTCAAGCCGGTGCATGTCGCTGCCGACGACGTCGCCTTCCTGCAATATACCGGCGGCACCACCGGCATCTCGAAGGGCGCGGTGCTGCTGCACAGCAACGTGCTGGCCAACGTCGCGCAGAACGCGCTGTGGATCGAGGACGCCTTCACGGTCAAGCCCAAGCCGGCGCATCTCAACTTCATCTGCGCGCTGCCGCTCTATCATATCTTCGCGCTGACGGTGAACGCGCTGATGGGCATGCAACTGGGTGGCCAGAACATACTCATTCCCAATCCGCGCGACATTCCCGGCTTCGTCAAGCAACTCGGCAAATACCCGATCCACATCTTTCCAGGCCTCAACACGCTGTTCAACGCGCTGCTCAACAATGAGGATTTCCGCAAGCTCGACTTCAAGCCGCTGATCCTGACGCTGGGTGGCGGCATGGCGGTGCAGAAGGGTGTCGCCGAACGCTGGAAGGCGTTGACCGGCTGCCCGGTCACCGAGGGCTACGGGCTTTCGGAAACCTCGCCGGTGGCAACCGCCAACACATTCAGCGACGGCAACTTCACCGGCACGATCGGCCTGCCGCTGCCCTCGACCGAGATCGCCATCCGCGACGAAGACGGCAATGATTTGCCGCCCGGCGAAGTCGGCGAGATCTGCATCCGCGGACCGCAGGTGATGGCCGGTTACTGGAACCGGCCGGACGAGACCGCCAAGGTGATGACCAAGGACGGTTTCTTCAAGTCGGGCGACATGGGCTTCATGGACGAGCGCGGCTACACCAAGATCGTCGACCGCAAGAAAGACATGATCCTTGTGTCCGGCTTCAACGTCTATCCGAACGAACTCGAGGAAGTGGTGGCGCTGCATCCGGGCGTGCTCGAAGTGGCCGCGATCGGCGTGCCGGACGAGCATTCAGGCGAAGTGCCGAAGCTGTTCGTCGTCAAGAAGGACCCGTTGCTGACCGCAGAGGTGCTGACTGTGTATTGCCGCGAGAACCTGACCGGTTACAAGCGGCCAAAATACATCGAGTTTCGGACCGAACTGCCGAAGACGCCGGTCGGCAAGATCCTGCGGCGGGCATTGCGGGAATAGGAAGAATTTGGGCGGGAATAGGGACAATTTTGGCCGATAGCCTTACTGTCGATGACGCGGCGGATACGCTTTCCCGTCCCGATCCGCTAACGTTCATCAAGGCGAACATGCGTATCGCCCCTGTTGCCGCGCTTCCCGAAATCCGGCTTTATGCAGCCCATCCAGCGAGCGGACTGTGGCGGCTGACACGTCCACAAGGACGAGCAGCCGAGCCGGAAGAAGAAGCAAACGAAGCCGACGAGGATGGCCCCGAGCCGCAGCCTCCTTACTGGGCCTATGCCTGGGCCGGCGGCGCCGTGCTTGCCCGCTACATCCTCGATCGACCGGAGACCGTGGCTGGGCTTCGCGTGCTCGATCTCGGCGCCGGGTCTGGCCTCGTCGGTATCGCCGCGGCAAGGGCCGGCGCCAGCGCAGTGATTGCATCCGAGATCGACCGCAACGGCGTCGCCGCGCTCGGTCTCAATGCGGCGGCGAACGGCGTCGAAATCACGGTCGTCGGCGAGGACATCACCGCTGGTCCGCCGCCGCCCGTGGACGTCGTGGCAGCCGGCGACTTGTTTTACCGGCAAGATCTCGCCGATCGGGTCATCCCCTTCCTAGACCGCTGCCTGGCCGCCGGCATCAACGTGCTGATCGGCGACCCGGGCCGCGCCTACTTGCCCCGCTCGCGGCTTCACCTTCTGGCCGAATACCAGGTGCCGGATGTCGGCCAAGGCACGGCGACGAAGCCGAGCGGCGTCTTCTCGTTCGAGCCGGAGCAACTCAGAGGCGAGTTCAGATCGTCTCCTTGACCCTTGCCGAAAGAAAGTCGGGCAGATCGGCAACCGAATCCAGAATGACGTCGGCGATCTGCGACAGCGATTCCCGCGTGCCGGTGCCGGAAAGCACGCCGATCGCCAGACCGCAGCCGCCGGCCCGCGCCATCTCCAGATCGTGGCGATTGTCGCCGACCACGGCAATCGCGGCAGGCCTCAGGCCGGTCAGGTCCGAGAAGGCGAGGATCGTGTCGGGCGCCGGTTTCGGATTGGCCACCGCGTCGTAACCATAGGCGGCGTCGAACAGCTGCGCGACGCCCAGCGTGAGCAATGTCTTCTCCGCGCCAGTGGTCGAATCGTTGGTGGCGACGCCGAGCCGGTAGGATTTCCTGTGAAGAACGCCAAGCGTCTCGACGATGCCCGGCAGCGCTACCGCCATCGACGAACCCTGCACCGATGTGATCTCGTTGAAGCGGGCGACGGCAAGCATCTGGTCTTCATCCGACAGTCGCGGAAACCAAAGCTCAACGACATCCATGTTGGTGCCGGAGGCAAAGATGGAATCGGGCTTGAAGCGTTTGGTGGCGAAATCGTAGCCCGCCGCGGCAAGCAGCCTGTCGGCCTTCCAGCGGTCGCCCTCCGCCGCATCCATCGCCATGAAATCGGCAACGCCGAGCCACGTCGCGTTGAAGTCGACAAGGGTGCCGTCCTTGTCGAACAATATTCCCTTGATCTCGGCCAAGCCGCTTACTCCGATCCGCGCAATCGATGGATGTGTCCCACCAGTCCGGCAGTCGAAGCGTCCCGCTTTGCGGCATTCTCCTTGCCTTCCACGACAGGCAGTAGCCCGGTCGCCAGTTCCTTGCCCAACTCGACGCCCCATTGGTCGAAGGAATTGATGTTGAAGAGCGTGCCCTCGACGAAGACGCGGTGCTCATAGAGCGCGATCAGCCGTCCGAACGTATGCGGATCGAGTTGTCTGTAGAGGATCGTCACCGAGGGCCGGTTGCCGGAGAAGACGCGATGCGGGGCGATCCTGTCGACCTCGGTGGGCGCCATGCCCTTTGCCAGCATCTGCGCACGCGCTTCCTCCAGCGTGCGACCCTTCATGAACGCCTCCGACTGCGCCAGGCAGTTGGCGAGCAACAGGTCGTGGTGATGCTTGAGATCCGGCTCATAGCCGATGGCTGCGGCGAGGAATTCGACCGGAATGAAATCGGTGCCCTGGTGCAGCAGCTGGAAGAAGGCGTGCTGGCCATTGGTGCCCGGCTCGCCCCAGACCAGCGGGCCGGTCGGCGTGGTGACAGCGCCGCCGTCGAGGGTGACGCTCTTGCCGTTCGATTCCATATCGAGCTGCTGCAGATAGGCCGGCAGCCTGGACAGGCGCTGGTCGTAGGGAATGACGGCGCGGGCGGGGTATTGGCAGATCACCCGATGCCACCAGCCGATCAGCCCCATCAGCGCCGGCAGGTTGCTGGCCAGCGGCGCCGTCTGGAAATGTTCGTCCATCGCATGCGCGCCATCGAGAAAGGCGCGAAAATTCTTCGGGCCGACGGCGATCATCACCGGCAGGCCGATCGCGCCCCACACCGAATAGCGTCCGCCGACCCAGTCCCAGAAGCCGAAGACGCGGTCGGACGCAATGCCGAACTTGGCCACCAGGTCGAGCGCCGTCGAGACGGCGGCGAAATGCTTGCCGACCGCTTCCTTGCCGAGCGCCTTCTGCACCCATTCGCGCGCCGTCTCGGCATTGGTCATCGTCTCGATCGTGGTGAAGGTCTTGGAAGCAACGATGAACAGCGTGGTTTCGGCGGAGAGGCCCTTCAGCGTGTCGTGGATATGGGCGCCATCGATGTTCGACACGTAATGCGTGCGCGGCCCGTCGTGATAGGGCGCCAGCGCCAGCGTCGCCATGGCCGGGCCAAGGTCGGACCCGCCGATGCCGATGTTGACGATGTCGGTGATCTTCTTGCCGGTGGCGCCGGCCGCCTTGCCGGAGCGCACGGCATCGGCGAAGCCGCCCATCGCATCGAGCACGGCGACAACCTCCGCCTTCACGTCCTGGCCGTCGAGCACGATGCCCTTGCCGTTCAGGTTGCGAAGCGCGGTGTGCAGCACGGCGCGGCCTTCGGTGACGTTGATCTTCTTGCCCGAGAACATCGCAGCGCGCCGGCCTTCGAGATCGGCGGCTGCCGCCAGCTTCTCGAGCAGATCCATCGTCTGCGCATCGACCGCGCATTTCGACCAGTCGAGCAGCAGGTCGCCGTCGGTGGCGGAGAATTTTTCGAAGCGCTGCGGATCGGCGGCGAAGGCCTCGCGCATGCTGCCCGATTTGGCCGCACGGTGATCGCGCAGGGCGTCGAGCTGTTTCTGAAAGGACGATTGATCCACTGCCTCACTCCGAGCCTTGAATTGCCAACATAACAGACCGGGTGTTTCCGGCGCGTGTCGTCGCGGCGAACTATCTAGCCGAAATCCACTGGTTTCAATGCGCCGCGATGACGCGTTGCGTCAGGCGGCGATGACGCAAGGCGTCACGCTGGGGATGCCGCGTGGCGTCACCAGCGGGATGACGCTTTGCGTCACCAGCGGGATGACGCGCTGCGTCACCCTTGGGAAGGATCACTGGCGTAAATCCCAGCGATCAGAAAAATTGATTGGCGCAACTCCTTGTGCCACCGGTACATTCGACTGGTCCAGCCAGATGAAAAAGGCTGGCCATCGAGGAACATCCCCATGCCACAGCGAAACGACACGGCCATATGGTCCGGCCTGTTCCGGATTTCGGCGGAATCCGGCCAGACCCTGCAGGCGCAGATCCGCCAAGCGATCGTCGCCGCCATCCTCGACCGGCAAATCGCCGCTTCGATGCCGCTTCCGTCCTGCCGGATCCTGGCCGAGAAACTCGGCGTGGCGCGCGGCACCGTGGTGCTGGCCTTCCAGCAGCTCGTCGACCAGGGTTTTCTGGTGGCGCGCGAACGGCGCGGCCATTTCGTCAATCCGGACGTGCTGGCGACGCCTGCCAAACCGCACCAGAAGGCGCCAGACCAGGCCAATGAGATCGACTGGAAGGCGCGCCGGCAGATCGCGGCCAGCGACATGCCGCCGCCGGCCAAGCACGACAACTGGATCAAGTCGTCCTACCCCTTCGTCTACGGCCAGTTCGATCCGGCACTGTTCCCGACCGCCGAGTGGCGCGAGTGCAACCGCATGGCGCTCGCCGTGCTCGAGATCCGCAATTGGGCGTCCGACATGGTTGACCGCGACGATCCGCTTTTGATCGAGCAGATCCAGGCGCGGCTGTTGCCGCGGCGCGGCATCTTCGCCAATCCCGATGAGATCATCGTCACGCTCGGCGCGCAGAACGCGCTCTACATGCTGGCGACATTGCTGATGACCAAGGGCTCCAAGGTGGCCATGGAAGACCCCGGCTATCCCGACGCACGCTCGATCTTCCGGCTGGCGGGTGCCGACGTCGCACCGGTCCCGGTCGACCATTCCGGCATTGTAACCGCTTCTATTCCCAACGATTCCGGGTTCGTCTTCGTGACGCCCAGCCACCATTGCCCGACCATGGTGCCGCTGTCGGCGGAGCGCCGGCAGGATTTGCTGGCGCGCGCCAACCGCCACAACCAGATCATCATCGAGGACGGCTATGACAGCCAGCTTCTTGACGAAGCGCCGCAGCAGGCGCTGAAGAGCCTCGACCGTTCCGGCCGCGTCATCTATGTCGGCTCGATGTCGAAGACGCTGGCTCCGGGCCTTAGGCTCGGCTACATCGTCGCCTCGGCCGGGCTGATCTCCGAGCTTCGCGCGCTGCGCCGCTTCATGCTGCGTCATCCGCCGGCCAACAACCAGCGCGCGGTCGCGCTGTTCCTGTCGCTTGGCCATCACGAGGCGCTGGTGCGGCGGCTGTCGAGCGCCTTCGACGAACGGCGCAAGCGTCTGATCCATGCGATTTCCGCCTTCCTGCCGGAGTGGCGCTCGACCGATTCCGCCGGCGGCGCGTCGCTCTGGCTCGAGGGGCCGCGCGGCACCGATTCGCGCGGGCTGGCCGAGGCCGCCGCCTCGCGCAGCGTCATCATCGAGCCCGGCGACCGTTTCTTCGACCGCACCGAAAAGCCGTCGCGCTTCATGCGGCTGGGCATCTCCTCGATTGCGCTGCAGCACATCGAGCCCGGCATCCGCGAACTGGCGACGGCGGCCGGGCGCAGGCCGGCCGCGGCTTGAAGCCTCGGCCTGGCCGGCACCGGCCACCGTTGTTTAGCCCCCTGGCATATGCGACGGAACCCTCTGGCTCATAGGCTGTGCCAATGCCGACGGCATAGTTCGAGGGATAAGGGGACGAAGCGGACGATGGTGGACCAACCACCTGGTGGACCAACCACCGCCGCCCGCTTCGCAGTTAAAGGTGGAGTGCCTCCCATGTCAGTGGCTGTTGAGAAGCCGGACACGCCCTCGGACCAGCGTTCGCGGCGTTCCGGCGGGCGCGAAGCGCGTCGCGCCATGCGGGCAGCGCCCCTTGCCGACGATATCAAACCGGTGCGCGCCGGCCTCGAAGGCGGAAGCTACGGGCCACTCAGCGAAAACGACCGCGAGCGCATTCACGAAGCGGTGCTGACGCTGCTTGAAACGGTCGGCTTCGCCAATGCCATCCCATCCTGCATCGAGGCGCTGACCAGGGCCGGCGCCACGCTCGGCGAGGACGGCCGCATCCGTTTTCCGCGCGCACTCGTCCTCGACACCATCAGACGAGCGGCACGCCATTTCACCCTGCATGGCCAGGATCCCAAGCACGACATGCTGATCCAGGGCAAGCGCGTGCATTACGGCACGGCGGGCGCCGCGGTGCATCTGGTCGACGTCGAGAAGCGCTGTTATCGCGAGTCGCTGCTGCAGGACATCTATGACGCGGCGCGCATCGTCGAAGGGCTCGACAACATCCATTTCTTCCAGCGGCCGATGGTGCCGCGCGATATTCCCGATCCGCTCGACATGGATTTCAACACGCTTTACGCCTGCGTGATGGGCACGTCGAAGCATGTCGGCACATCCTTCACGGTGCGCGAGAACGTCAAGCCGGCGCTCGACATGCTCTATGCGATTGCCGGCGGCGAAGAGAATTTTCGCGCTCGGCCTTTCGTCTCCAATTCGAACTGTTTTGTCGTGCCGCCGATGAAGTTTGCCGAGGATGCCTGCGGCGTGCTTGAGGCCTGCGTCGAAGGCGGCATTCCGATCCTGCTGCTGTCGGCCGGCCAGGCGGGCGCCACGGCGCCGGCGGCGATCGCCGGTGCGGTGGTGCAAGCGGTGGCCGAGGTGCTCGCCGGCCTCGTCTATGTCAACGCCATCAAACCCGGGCATCCGGCGATCTTCGGCACCTGGCCGTTCGTCTCCGACCTCAGGACCGGCGCCATGTCCGGCGGCTCGGCCGAGCAAGCGGTGCTGACCGCTGCCTGCGCCCAGATGGCGCAATTCTACGACCTGCCCGGCGGTTCGGCCGCCGGCATGACGGATTCGAAACTGCCCGACATTCAGTCCGGTTACGAAAAGGGCATCACCGATGTGATGGCCGGCCTTGCCGGCCTCAACCTCGTCTACGAATCGGCCGGCATGCACGCCTCGCTGCTCGGCTTTTGCCTGGAAAGCCTGATCATCGACAACGACATGCTCGGCCATTGCCTGCGCTGCGTGCGCGGCATCGAGGTGACCGATGAGTCGCTGTCGATAGACACCATTGCCGAGGTCTGCCTGAAGGGGCCGGGTCATTACCTCGGCAACGAGCAGACGCTGCGGCTGATGCAGACGGAATATTTCTATCCGGCGGTCGGCGACCGCTTTTCGCCGAAGGAGTGGAACGAGAAAGGCAGGCCCGACATCCTGCAGCGGGCGATCATCGAGAAGAACCGCATCCTCGCCGAGCGCTTCCCGCGCCACGTGCCGAAGCCGGTCGACGACAAGTTGCGTGCCCGCTTCGGCAATCTTATCCAGCTGCCGCGCAGCGGCATGGGCGGCTGAAGACGGTTCCCGTCAAAACGGTCAGAGCCTAATCCATCCCGACCATTCGTCATCCTAGGGTCTGCGCCGCGTCGCTTCGCTCCTTGCTTCGCCCTGGGATGACGAAGACACGGGGGGCTTACGGCTAATCGCAAACCCTCGAGATTGGCACGAGGAGATCGGTCGGCGGCAACCATCACAGCCTCCTTTCAGGCTCAGTCAAAGAACCAAATCCTCTGTGCAGAGGAATCAGTCGGCGCTCAACCCGTAGCGGTCGACGACCTCGCCACTGATCAGCCTGGCATGCAGCGTCATCAGTATGATTTGCGCATCGAAGCTGTCGCCGGCCTCAAGTGCCGCCTCGAGCCGGCGCTCCGCATCCAGCCTATGTCGAACACCGTTGGATTGCTCGAAAGCTTCCGGCCCGGCAATACAATAGCCAAGCAGCTGCGCCACCGGCGGGTAGGCTTGTGGCGGCGGCTCGTCGGGCCAGTGGTCCTTCATCAGATTGACGATGGTGAGCTTTGCTCCTTCCGGCACAAGGGCGGGATGAAGGTCGACGTCGCGTAACGCGGCGTCGAGTTGCCTGAGGTCGCCTGAACGGCCGAACATTCCAAGGAAGCCCAGGGAGGAGCGTCGTCTCGCCATGATGTTCCTATCCGAATGCCCGAAACAGCAGCTAAGCCCGCCGCAGGCAGCCGCTAACCGCTCGCTGCCAGCAACAAAACACCGGCGAGGGCCGATCCCGCCAGCGTCGGCAGCATGCCGATCTTCAGCTTCAGGATGGCGATCATTGCAGCACACGACAGCAGCGCCGCACCCCAGTCGATGGACGAGAACACCGGCACGTCCATGCCAAGCCCGACTTTGCGCACCTCGCCGAAAATGACGTGCAAGCCGAACCACAAAGCGAGGTTCATGATGACGCCGACGACGGCAGCGGTGATCGCGCCCAGCGCCGCCGACAGCGCCTTGTTGCCGCGCAGCGATTCGATATAGGGCGCGCCGAGGAATATCCAGAAGAAGCAAGGCGTGAACGTCGCCCACAGGGTGAGCATCGCGCCAAGCGATCCGGCAAGCAGCGGGCTCAACGATCCGGATTGGCGGAACGCGGCCAGAAAGCCGACGAACTGCAGGACCAGAATGAGCGGGCCGGGCGTGGTTTCGGCAAGCCCGAGGCCATCGACCATTTCACCGGGAGCGAGCCAGCCGAACGACTCGACCGCCGCCTGCGCGACATAGGCAAGGACCGCGTAGGCGCCGCCGAAGGTGACGACCGCCATGACGCTGAAGAAGCCGCCGATCTGCGTCCACACGCTGGCAGACCCGGTAAAAGCCCAGATCAGCAGCACCGGCCCGAGCCAGATCGGCAGCCAGATCGCGACGGTGCGCGGCGCATGCCATCGCGTCGGCCTGACGTGGGCCAGTTCGCCGCGCTCGAACATCAGGTCGACCGCGCCCTTGGTGTCGGGAACCGCGTCCTTGCCGTGCGCCGCGCCGGAAAAAAGCGCCGGCGCAACACGATTGCCAATCCAGCCCGCCAGGCCGGCAAGCAGGATGATGAGCGGAAACGGCATGTTCAATGCATAGATGGCGATGAAGGCGGCGAGCGCGATCGAAACCATGACCCGGTTCTTCAGGGCACGACGTCCGATCCGGATCATCGCCTCGATCACGATGGCGAGCACGGCCGCCTTTACCCCGAAAAACAGCGCCTCGACGAGCGGAGCGTCGCCATACAGCGCATAGAGGATGCTCAAGGTGAGCATCACAAGCGCGCCCGGCGCGACGAACAGGATGCCGGCGACCAGGCCGCCGATCGTCCGGTGCAGCAGCCAGCCGATATAGATGGCGAGTTGCTGGGCTTCAGGGCCGGGCAGCAGCATGCAGTAGTTCAACGCATGCAGGAAACGTTGCTCGCCGATCCAACGCCGTTCCTCGACCAATTCCCTGTGCATGAGCGCGATCTGGCCGGCCGGCCCGCCGAAGCTGAGCAGGCCGATTTTCGCCCAGAGTTTTACGCCTTCGCGGAAGGATGGCGCTGCCGGCACGTCGACGATCTCGATCGTTTTGCCGGAAGTCCCCATTTCGCTCATGACGGCTTGCCTGGCCAGTTGTGCGTCTCCTCGGTGGCGTCGCGGCACCATCGGAAAAACGCGTCGTAGAGCAGCATGCCTGCCTCCAGCTGTTCCAGGTCGTCGCGAAACATCCGCGACAGGCCAAGCGAGGCGGCCAGGAATCCGGCTGCCTGGGGAACCAGATCGAGGCGTGCGGTATCGGCTGCGCGCACGATCATGGCCAGGCGGTCGAGCGCCTCGGATTCGAGCCCGAACTCTTCGATCATCGTGTCGAAGGTGCAGCGTTCGCCCCGGTGAGTCCAGAACACATTGTCGATGTCGAAAGGCACGGCCTGAAAGCGGTCCGCAACGGCCGACACTTCGGCCGCCTCGACAAACAGGAAGACCGCGCTCGGATCGACAAAACGCCTGATCAGCCAGGGGCAAGCGATGCGATCGACCTTCGGGCGGCTCCGCGTCACCCACACGGTGCGGCCCCTTTCGTCGCGGGTTGGTATCTTGCCGGCATCGATCAAAGGCCCCTTGGCATCGCGCCAGGCCTCGAACCCGCCTTCGAGGGATTCGGCGGCAATGCCTTCATGCCGCAGCCATGCGGCCACGCCTTGCGAGAGCTTTTGCCCTTTTTGGCAGACCACCGTCACTCGGCTGCCGGCGAATTCGGATGCCCAGGTCGAGACGGTTTTGAAATCACGCCGGTTTGAGGCCGGCAGCAGGCGCGGATCGGCGCTGTAATCCTCTTCGATGCGAATATCGATGATCGCGGGCGCGCCCGGCAGACCAATCAGACGGGACAGTTGCGATACGGTGATAGCGGTTGTCGACGGCATGGCGTCCACCTCCTTGAGAGAGAAGCTTGGACGCGAACGTTGGGCTGACGCCTCACGGGGTCGTCGCGATGCACCCCTTGCCATGATCGTGGATTTGTCGCGCCCGCTTGTCAAGCGCCATGCCTGGAGCAAAGGATGCTCTGGCTCCGGCGGGCGGCGGAGCCAGGACATGTTTGGGAGGAAACCCATGAAAAAGACCTATCACGGCAGCTGCCATTGCGGTGCAGTGCGTTTCGAAGCCGAAATCGACCTCGCTGAGGGCATCCGCAAATGCAATTGCAGCTTCTGCTGGAAACTCGGCTACCGGAAATCCTTCGCCGCCTATGAGGCCGTGCGGGTGACGGACGGCCGCGACCGGATGCGGGAGTACAAGGCGACGCCGTCGAACTGGCCGGAAGGCGACATCAACCACTATATGTGCCCGAACTGCGGCGCGAATTTTCTCTCGCGCGGCTATCTCGATTTCATGGGCGGGAATTTCTGGGCGGTGAACGTCGCCTGCCTCGACGACGTCACCGAAGAGGAACTCGCCGCAGCCCCAATCGTCTATGAGGACGGCAAGCACGACAGGCAGGACCAGACGCCTGAGATTGTTGGCTATTTATAGGCGCTTGGGTGCGGCTTGGCGCTCTTCCTTCTCCCCTTGTGGGAGAAGGTGGATCGGCGCGCAGCGACGAGCCGGATGAGGGGTGCTGGACGGAGTGCGTCGGTGCCAAGCTGGAGCACCCCTCATCCGTCGCCTTCGGCGACACCTTCTCCCACAAGGGGAGAAGGCAAAAAAGAACGTTCAGTGATTGTCCCGCGGCACGCCTGCGGTGTGCGCCACATCCTGGTATTTCACCGCGGGCTTCAGCACCATTCCTTCGGAGAACTGGTCGACCATGCCGCGCTGGATCTCCTGCCATGGGGTCTGGTGCCTGGGGTAGCGATAGCCGCCACTGTTCTGCAACTCGGCGCGCCGGCGCGTAATCTCGTCATCGGTGACGAGAATGTCGGCAGTGCCCTTGCGCAGGTCGATGCGGACGCGGTCGCCGGTCTTCAACAGCGCCAGCCCGCCGCCTATGGCGGCTTCGGGCGAGGCGTTGAGGATCGACGGCGAGCCCGAGGTGCCCGACTGGCGGCCGTCGCCGATGCAGGCCAGCGCATGGATGCCCTTCTTGATGAGATGGGCCGGCGGCTGCATGTTGACGACTTCGGCGCCGCCGGGATAACCGATCGGGCCGGCGCCGCGCATGAACAGGATGGTGTGCTCGTCGATGCCCTGCGCCGGATCGTCGATGCAAGCGTGGTAGTCTTCGGGCCCGTCGAAGACCATGGCGTTGCCCTCGAAGGCCTCGGGGTCGTTCGGGTTCGACAGATAGCGCTCGCGGAATTCGGGCGAGATGCCGCTGGTCTTCATGATCGCCGAATCGAACAGATTACCCCTAAGATTGATGAAGCCGGCATTGGCCTTCAGCGGCTCGGCGACGGTACGGATAACATCGAGATTCTCGTTGACGGCCGCGCTGCAATTGGCGCCGATCGTCTTGCCGTTGACCGTCATGGCGTCGGGATGAGGCAGCAGCCCGGCCTTCATCAGTTCGGCCACCACTGCGGGCACACCGCCGGCATGATGATAATCTTCGCCGAGATATTCGCCCGACGGCTGCAGATTGACGATGAGCGGCACTTTCAGGCCGACCGTCTGCCAGTCGTCATTGTCGAGCGGCACGCCGAGATGGCGGGCGATGGCGTTGAGGTGGATCGGCGCGTTGGTCGAGCCGCCGATGGCCGAGTTGACGACGATGGCGTTCTCGAAGGCCTGCCGGGTCATGACGTCGGAGGGTTTTAGATCCTCATGCACCATGTCGACGATGCGCTTTCCCGTCTCATAGGCGATCTGGCCGCGCTCGCGGTAGGGCGCCGGAATGGCGGCCGAGCCCGGCAGCTGCATGCCGAGCGCCTCGGCCAGCGAGTTCATGGTGGTGGCGGTGCCCATTGTATTGCAATAGCCGGTGGACGGCGCCGAGGAGGCGACGATGTCCATGAACTCGTCATAGCCGATCTCGCCGGCCGACAGACGCTGGCGCGATTCCCAGACGATGGTGCCGGAGCCGGTGCGCTTGCCCTTGTGCCAGCCGTTGAGCATCGGGCCGACAGACAGCGCGATAGCCGGAATGTTGACGGTGGCAGCGGCCATCAGCAGGGCCGGCGTCGTCTTGTCGCAGCCGATGGTGAGCACGACGCCGTCGAGCGGATAGCCGTAGAGCACCTCGACCAGGCCAAGATAGGCGAGGTTGCGGTCGAGTGCGGCGGTCGGGCGTTTGCCCGTCTCCTGGATCGGGTGGCACGGGAACTCGAAAGGGATGCCGCCCATCGACACGATGCCCTCGCGCACGCGCTTGGCCAGTTCGAGATGATGGCGGTTGCAGGGCGAAAGATCCGAGCCGGTCTGGGCGATGCCGATCAGCGGCTTGCCCGACATCAGTTCGGCACGCGTCAGCCCGTAATTCAGGTAGCGCTCGAGGTAAAGCGCCGTCATCCCCGGATTGTCGGGATTGTCGAACCACTCCTGCGAGCGAAATTTCTTTTTCTGCGTGGGGGCGCCGGCCATCATGGTCTCCGTATTTGTATGACAAATCGATATGACAACGCGCGAGAGCAGGCAAGAGGCACGCGCCATCCGATTCCGGACTTTGGTGCGATAGACATGCGTTTACCCCCACGCTAGATCGGATCGGGGCTTGTCAATTCATATCCGGGAGATTTTGATGGCTTTGGTTATCGAAGGCGAGGAACGCATCGCCGCACCCCTGCAAAAGGTGTGGGAGGCGCTGAACGACCCGGACGTTCTGAGGCAGACCATTCCGGGCTGCCAGAGCCTCGAGAAGAAGTCGGACACCGAGATGGCGGCGACCGTGGTGGTCAAGATCGGCCCGATCAAGGCGACGTTCAACGGCGAGGTGACGCTCAGGAATCTCAACCCGCCGCATTCCTACACCATCCAGGGCGAGGGCAAGGGCGGCATCGCCGGCTTCGCCAAAGGCGGCGCCGATGTGACGCTGACCGCCGATGGCCCGGAGGCGACGATCCTCAGATATGCGGCCAAGGCCGATGTCGGCGGCAAGATCGCCCAGCTCGGCAGCCGTCTGATCGAATCGACATCGAAGAAACTGGCCGGACAGTTTTTTTCGAGTTTTGGCGAGAAAGTTGGCGGCTCCCCTCCCCCTTGAGGGGAGGGTGCCGCGCGAAGCGCGGCGGGAGGGGTCGCCTCAACCGCCTCAACCGACAACTGGCATTGACCAAAAAAGGTGGAGTGCGTCGCCACCGACCCCACCCGGCCCTGCGGGCCACCCTCCCCTCAAGGGGGAGGATCACTCAAACACGATGTTCGGCACGGCGGCTTCGGCCGCGCCGCGTTCTTCTTTGACCCTGCCCCAGACGTTCGCGGCGATGTCGCGGTAGATCTTGGCCTCGGCGCTATCGGGCTTCGAGACCACCACCGGTGTGCCGGCATCCGAGCTTTCGCGGATGCCCATTTCGAGCGGCACTTCGCCGAGGAAGGAGACGCCGAGACGCTCGGCCTCGCGGCGCGCGCCGCCATGGCCGAAGATGTCGTAGCGCTTGCCGGTGTCGGGGGCGAGGAAATAGCTCATATTCTCGACGATGCCCAACACCGGCACGTCGACCTTCCTGAACATATTGAGGCCTTTTCGCGCATCGATCAGGGCCAGATCCTGCGGCGTCGAGACGATAACGGCGCCGGCCAACGGCACCTGCTGGGCCATGGTCAGCTGCGCGTCGCCGGTGCCGGGCGGCATGTCGACGACGAGCACGTCGAGCGGACCCCACTCGACCTCGCGCAGCATTTGCGTCAAAGCCGACATCACCATCGGCCCGCGCCAGATCATCGGCGTCTCCTCGTCGACGAGGAAGCCCATCGACATGACCTTCAGGCCGTAATTCTCCATCGGCTTCAGGACCTTGCCGTCGACGGTCTGCGGCCGGCCATGGATGTTGAGCAGCCGCGGCATCGACGGGCCGTAGATGTCGGCGTCGAGCACGCCGACCCTCAGGCCGTTGGCGGCGAGGCCAAGCGCGATGTTGACGGCAGTAGTCGACTTGCCGACGCCGCCCTTGCCGGAAGCGACAGCGATGATCGCCTCGATGCCGGGCACGCCGCGCTTGCCCTGACTGTGCGAGGCCGGAGCGTGCGGAGCCGGACGTGGCGCGGCAGCGGGTGCGGCCGGCGGTACGGGCCTGGTGGCAGGCCTTTGCGGAACCGGAGCCTCCATGCCGCCACCCTTCTTTTCCGCCGTCAGGGCGACCACGGCGCCGGCGACACCCGGGATCGCCTTGACGACACGCTCGGCGGCGGCACGCAGCGGCTCCATCTCCTGGGCCCGGGCAGCCGGCACGGTGATCGAAAAGAACACCTTGGCATCGGCAATGAAAATCTCGGAGACCATCCCGAGGTCGACGATGTTGCCGGTGAAGTCCGGTCCGTTGACCGTCTTCAGGCGCTCGATGACGATTTCCTTGGTGACGTTTTCCTGGACGGCGGGCATCAGCTTTTCCTCTGCTTTTACGCCTGAGATAGTGCAGTTCCCGAACAGAACCAAGCGGCGGAACGACACGCACGGGCGTGGCTGCAAAGACTTGCGTCTGTTTGTCGGTCCTGCAGAGGACGAAACGTCTTTAGGGAAGAGGCACGCCGATCGCACAGGCTGCGGTCGCCGGAAGACGAAGCAGCCCTATCTTTGCAGGCTTCGGACGTGCTCGCCCGCAAGCAAAGGAGACCAATCATGCTCGCAAACAGCAACGCAACGGCCAATCTCGCGGTGAAGGACCTGGCCAAGGCCAAGGCCTTCTATGAAGACGTTCTGGGGCTGACGGAGGTTCACAACGAGGGGGACGAACTGATCGTCTACAAATGCGGCGACACCAGCATCAATGTCTATCGCTCGCAATTCGCCGGAACCAACAAGGCGACGGCGGTGACCTGGATGGTCGGCGACGAGATCGACACCATCGTCAAGGCGCTGAAATCGAAAGGCGTTGTCTTCGAGCACTACGAGATGCCGGGCCTGAAGCTGGAAGGCGACATCCACGTCGGCTACGGCATGAAGGTCGCATGGTTCAAGGATCCTGACGGCAACATTCTTAACCTGGTCGACAGGTAGGCCTGGACGGCGGCGAAGCTTCGGCCGCAATGAGGATTCGCCACGCAAAAACAGCATGCATCTGGCGCAGCCTCACTCGGCCGGGTAGCGTCCGCTCATGATCGACAAGCTGGAATTCTTCATCGCGCTGGCCAGGGAGGAGCATTTCGGCCGGGCGGCGGAGGTGTGCGGCGTCACCCAGCCGACGCTTTCGGCCGGTATCAAGCAGCTGGAAGGCCAGCTCGGCGTGATGCTGGTTCTGCGTGGCTCGCGCTTCCAGGGGCTGACGCCGGAGGGAGAACAGGTGCTGGCGTGGGCGCGCCGCATCGTCGGCGATACCCGCACCATGCGCGAAGAGATGCGGGCGGCGCGTCACGGCCTTTCGGGGCGCATCCGCATCGCCGCCATTCCGACGGCGCTGGCCATGGTGGCGCGGCTGACGACACCTTTTCGGGCAAAGCATCCCGGCGTCACCTTCTCGGTGCTGTCGCGCACCTCGATCGAGGTGCTGTCGTTGCTCGGCAATTTCGACATCGACGCCGGCATCACCTATCTCGACAACGAGCCGCTGGGGCGGGTGACCAGCGTGCCGCTCTATGACGAGCGCTATCAGCTGATCACCGCGATCGGAAATCCCTATTCCGACCGCGACAAAGTGACATGGGCGGAGCTCAGCCAGCTGCCGCTCTGCCTGTTGACGCCGGACATGCAGAACCGCCGCATCATCGACCAGCATTTGGCCGAAGCCGGCACGCAGGTGCGGCCGACACTCGAATCCAATTCGATGATCGTGCTGTTCTCGCATATCCGTACCGGAAAATGGTCGTCGATCATGCCGCTCAACCTCTCGGAAACATTCGGCTTTTCCGAGCCGATCCGGGCCATTCCGATCGTCGAGCCGGACGCCAGCCACACCGTCGGGCTGGTGGCGACGCTGCGCGAGCCGCACACCCCGCTGGTCTCGGCGCTGCTGGACGAGGCAATGGCGCTGGCAGACGATTTCCGCGCCCGCCACTGAGCTAGAGATTGCAGGCTGGACGGCAGCGATAGAAGATTTCTATCGAGCAACGGATCAGCTTTATTGATTTAGCGGGTTTCCTCCGATTTCCTAGGCACTTAGCGGATTACTACGACCAGGGAGGGCGCTGCATGATCATGCAGCCTGCAAGTACCGAGATCGCGTCGCGCACGGCGGCGATCGTTCAGGAGTTGAAGGGCCTCGAAGGTCCGCTGTTGCCGATCCTCCACGGCATCCAGGAAGAGTTTGGCCATGTGCCGCAGGACGCGCTGCCGGTCATCGCCGAAGCGCTGAACATCTCCAAGGCGGAGGTGCACGGCATCGTCACCTTCTACCACGATTACCGCAGCCGCCCGGCCGGCCGGCATGTGCTGAAGCTCTGCCAGGCCGAAGCCTGCCAGTCGATGGGCTCGGACGCGATTGCCGCCAAGCTCAAGCAATTGCTGGGCATCGGCTTCCACGAGACGGCCCGCGACGGTTCGGTGACGCTGGAACCGGTCTATTGCCTCGGCCTTTGCGCCTGCGCGCCATCGGCGATGCTGGACGGCGAGGTGATTGGCCGGCTCGATGACGAAAAGCTCCACGAGATCGTTGCCGAGGTGCGCTCATGACCCCGCGTATTTACATTCCCGGCGATTCCGGCGCGCTGGCGCTCGGTGCGGAAAAGGTCGCCAAGGCGATTGAGAAGGAATTGGCGGATCGCGGCATCGAGGCCAAGATCGTGCGCAACGGCTCGCGCGGCGCCTATTTCCTCGAGCCGATGGTCGAGGTGGCGACAGACAAGGGCCGCGTCGCCTACGGGCCGGTGAAGCCTTCCGATGTCAAAGGCCTGTTCGACAGCGGCTTTCTCAGCGGCGGTCACCACAAGCGCTGGCTGGGCGCGCCCGACAAGATCCCGTTCCTGGCCAGGCAGACGCGGCTGACCTTCGCACGCTGCGGCGTCATCAATCCACTGTCGCTCGATCACTACAAGGCGCATGGCGGACTGAAGGGGCTGCAGAACGCCGTGGCGATGGCTCCGGCCGACATCGTCAAGCAGGTCACCGAGTCGGGCCTGCGGGGTCGCGGCGGCGCCGGCTTCCCGACCGGCATCAAGTGGAAGACGGTGCTCGATACGACCGCCGACAAAAAGTACATCGTCTGCAATGCCGACGAGGGCGACAGCGCCACCTTCGCCGACCGCATGATCATGGAGGGCGACCCCTTCGTGCTGATCGAAGGCATGGCAATCGCCGGTGTCGCCACCGGCGCGACCAAGGGCTTTGTCTATATCCGCTCGGAATATCCGCATGCGGTGGCGATGATGCAGAAGGCGGTCGAGGCTGCCCGCCAGGCCGGCCTGCTCGGCCTCAACGTGCTGGGCTCGCCCAACGCCTTCGACATGGAAATCCGCGTCGGCGCCGGCGCCTATGTCTGCGGCGAGGAAACCTCGCTGCTCAACAGCCTCGAAGGCAAGCGCGGCGTCGTTCGCGCCAAGCCGCCGCTGCCGGCCATCCAGGGCCTGTTCGGCAAGCCGACGGTGATCAACAACGTCATCTCGCTGGCCTCGGTGCCTGTGATCATGGACAAGGGTGCTGCCTTCTACAAGGATTTCGGAATGGGCCGCTCGCGCGGCACCATTCCGATCCAGATCGCCGGCAATGTCAGATATGGCGGCCTGTTCGAGGCGGCGTTCGGCATGACGCTTGGCGAGATCGTCGACGACATCGGCGGCGGCACGGCGACTGGACGGCCGGTCAAGGCGGTGCAGGTCGGCGGGCCGCTCGGCGCTTATTTTCCGCGCAGCCTGTTCGACACGCCGTTCGACTACGAAGCCTTCGCCGCCAAGGACGGGCTGATCGGCCATGCCGGCATCACCGTGTTCGATGACACCGCCGACATGCTGAAGCAGGCACGCTTTGCCATGGAGTTTTGCGCCATCGAGAGCTGCGGCAAGTGCACGCCGTGCCGCATCGGCTCAACACGCGGCGTCGAGACGATCGACAAGATCGCCAGGGGTATCGAGCCGGAAAAACAGATCGAGCTGGTGACGGACCTCTGCAACACGATGAAGTTCGGTTCGCTCTGCGCGCTGGGTGGCTTCACGCCTTATCCGGTGATGAGCGCAATCAACCACTTCCGCGAAGATTTCAAGCCGGTGCCAGTCGCCGAAGCAGCAGAATAGGAACCTCGCGATGGGTCTCATTCAGGAAATCGACTACGGCACGCCGGCCTCGACATCCGAGAAGCAGGTGACGCTGACGGTCGACGGCTTCACCGTCACCGTGCCGGAAGGCACCTCGATTATGCGCGCCTCGATGGAGGCCGGCATTGCCATCCCAAAACTTTGCGCCACCGACATGGTCGACGCCTTCGGCTCCTGCCGGCTCTGCCTGGTCGAGATCGACGGCCGCAACGGCACGCCCTCCTCCTGCACGACGCCGGTGGCGCCGGGCATGGTCGTGCACACCCAGACCGGTCGGCTGAAGGACATCCGCCGCGGCGTGATGGAGCTCTACATTTCCGACCATCCGCTCGACTGCCTGACCTGTGCGGCCAATGGCGACTGCGAATTGCAGACGCAGGCCGGCGTCGTCGGCCTGCGTGACGTGCGCTACGGCTATGAGGGCGACAACCACGTCTTCAAGAAGAACGACGGCGCCGAAAACTTCAAATGGATGGCGAAGGACGAGTCCAACCCATACTTCACCTATGATCCATCGAAATGCATCGTCTGCTCGCGCTGTGTGCGCGCCTGCGAGGAGGTGCAAGGCACATTCGCGCTGACCATCGAAGGCCGCGGCTTCGAAAGCCGTGTGTCGCCCGGCATGCACCAGCTTTTCATCGACAGCGAGTGCGTGTCCTGCGGCGCCTGTGTGCAGGCCTGCCCGACGGCGACGCTTTCCGAGAAATCGGTGATCAAGATCGGCCAGCCCGAGCATTCGGTCGTCACCACCTGCGCCTATTGCGGCGTCGGCTGCTCGTTCAAGGCCGAAATGCGCGGCGACGAGCTGGTGCGCATGGTGCCCTACAAGGACGGCAAGGCGAACCGTGGCCATAGCTGCGTCAAGGGCCGTTTTGCCTACGGCTACTCGACCCACAAGGAGCGCATCCTCAATCCAATGATCCGCGAAAAGGTCACCGATCCATGGCGCGAGGTGTCGTGGGAGGAAGCGCTGACCCACACCGCCAACGAGTTCCGCCGCATCCAGTACCAGTATGGCCGCACCTCGATCGGCGGCATCACCTCGTCGCGCTGCACGAATGAGGAAACCTATCTGGTGCAGAAGCTGATCCGCCAGGGTTTCCGCAACAACAATGTCGATACCTGCGCCCGCGTCTGCCATTCGCCGACCGGCTATGGCCTTGGCCAGACTTTCGGCACCTCGGCAGGCACCCAGGATTTCGATTCGATCGAGCAGACCGATGTGGTGATGATCATCGGCGCCAATCCGACCGACGCACATCCGGTGTTTGCGTCGCGCATGAAGAAGCGGTTGCGCAAGGGCGCCAAGCTGATCGTGCTCGACCCGCGCCGCACCGACATCGTGCGCTCGGCACACATCGAGGCGCAGCATCATCTGCCGCTGAAGCCGGGCACCAATGTCGCCGTGGTCACCGCGCTTGCCCATGTCATCGTCACCGAAGGCCTGTTCGACGAGGCCTTCATCCGCGAACGCTGCGACTGGGACGAGTTCCAGGATTGGGCGTCGTTCGTGGCGCTGCCGGAAAACAGCCCTGAGGTGGTCGGCCAGCTCGCCAATGTCGATCCAGAAGAGATCCGCAGCGCCGCACGGCTGTTTGCCACCGGCGGCAATGGCGCGATCTATTACGGCCTCGGCGTGACCGAGCACAGCCAGGGCTCGACCACCGTCATCGCCATCGCCAATCTTGCCATGGCGACCGGCAATATCGGCCGGCCGGGCGTCGGCGTGAACCCGCTGCGCGGCCAGAACAATGTCCAGGGCTCCTGCGACATGGGCTCGTTCCCGCATGAGCTGCCCGGCTATCGCCACGTCTCCGGCGACGCGGTGCGCGATATCTATGAAAGCCTGTGGGGGGTCAAACTCGACGACGAGCCCGGCCTGCGCATCCCCAACATGCTGGACGCCGCCGTCGACGGCTCGTTCAAGGGCCTCTATGTGCAGGGCGAGGACATTTTGCAGTCGGATCCCGACACCAAGCATGTCGCCGCAGGCCTTGCGGCGATGGAATGCGTCGTCGTCCACGATCTCTTCCTCAACGAGACCGCCAACTACGCGCATGTCTTCCTGCCCGGCTCGACCTTCCTCGAGAAGGACGGCACCTTCACCAATGCCGAACGCCGCATCAACCGCGTGCGCAAGGTGATGGCGCCGAAGAACGGGCTGGCCGACTGGGAAGTGACGCAGAAGCTCGCACAGGCGATGGGTCTTGCCTGGAATTACCAGCATCCGTCCGAAATCATGGATGAGATCGCCAGGACGACGCCAAGCTTCGCCAAGGTCTCCTACGACTATCTGGAAAAGATAGGCTCGGTGCAGTGGCCGTGCAACGAGCAGGCGCCGGAAGGCACGCCGATCATGCATATCAGCGGCTTCGTGCGTGGCAAGGGCAAGTTCATCCGCACCGAATATGTGGCGACCGACGAGAGGACGGGACCGCGCTTCCCGCTGCTGCTGACCACCGGCCGCATCCTGTCGCAGTACAATGTCGGCGCGCAGACCAGGCGTACCGACAATGTCATGTGGCACAGCGAGGACCGTCTCGAGATCCACCCGCATGACGCCGAAAACCGCGGCCTGCGCGACGGCGACTGGGTCCGCCTGACCAGCCGCTCCGGCGAGACGACGCTGCGCGCGCTGATCACCGACAAGGTGTCGCCTGGCGTGGTCTATACGACGTTCCACCACCCCGACACGCAGGCCAACGTGATCACCACCGACTTCTCCGACTGGGCGACCAACTGCCCGGAATACAAGGTGACGGCGGTGCAGGTCGGCGCGTCCAACGGGCCGTCGGAATGGCAGCTCGACTATGACGAGCAGGCCCGCAACAGCCGTCGCATCGCGACGCTGGAAGCAGCGGAGTAATCGTGCCGAGGCATTCGACCGAAAGCGCTTCAATCTTGACGGTTGGTCGACCCCCACTCCGTCGAGCTTCGCTCGACACCTCTCCCCCGATCGACGGGGGAGAGGAAAGCGCGCGAACTCCAGGCTCCCTTCCTCTCCCTCCGGAGGGGGGAGAGGTGGCGCTGCGAAGCAGCGACGGAGTGGGGGATGGCCTGGGAGAGCAACTGCCAATTGAAGCAAGAAGTCTTCGACGCTTCCTAAGTAAAATGGCCGGCAGGCCAAAGGGGGTGCCGCGTGATGCCTAAACGTTGCGGTATCACCCAAATTTCCCGCCTCGCCCACCGCGCCGGCAGCAGTGCGGCCGCCAACCGGATGGTGCCGGAAGAGACGCCGGTGGCGTTCTCCTTCGCCGGCACCACTCACGCGGTGATGATGGCAAGTCCGGCCGATTTCGAGGATTTCGCGCTCGGCTTCTCGCTGACCGAAGGCATCATCGCCGACGGCCGGGAAATCGAGGCGATCGAGGTCGAGGATCACGGCGCCGGCATCGACATCCAGATCAGGCTGAAGGACCAGGCCAATACGCGCTTCGAGGCGCGGCGCCGACGGCTGGCCGGCCCGGTCGGCTGCGGGCTATGCGGCATCGAGTCGATCGAGGAGGCGATGCGCTCGGTCGAGGCGGTCGGTTCGTCAAGACTTACACTTGACAGCGACGACATCGTCCGTTCCGTCAGGCTTTTGTCGAAAGCACAGCCGCTGCATGCCGAGACCGGTGCGGTCCATGCCGCCGGCTTTTATATCCCAGGCAAGGGCATCGTCATGGCGCGCGAGGATGTCGGCCGTCACAATGCGCTCGACAAGCTGGCCGGGGCGCTCGCCAAAGCCGGCATCGATGGCTCCTTGGGTGCCGTCGTGGTGACATCGCGCGTTTCGGTCGAGATGGTGCAGAAGACGACGGCGATCGGCGCTGCGTTCATCATTGCCGTTTCGGCGCCGACGGCACTTGCCATCCGCACCGCCGGGGACGCCGGCATGACGCTGGTGGCTTTGGTGCGCGGCGATGATTTCGATATTTTCACCCACCCCGAGCGGGTGGCTTCCGGAGTTGCCAAGCATGTCGCATGACGAAGGCCACATCATGAGCACCAGCGAAAAGCTGGTCCGCATGGCCAACCAGATTGCCGCCTTTTTTCACTCCAAGCCGCGCGAGGAAGGCATTGCCGGCGTCGCCGAGCACATCAACAAGTTCTGGGAGCCGAGGATGCGGCGGCAATTGTTCGAAATGCTGGACAATGGTGGCGAAGGCTTCAACGAGCTCGTCGTGGCCTCCTCGGCAAGGATCAAGCGGCCGGCCGCACCTGAAGCAGCGGGCTTAGGCGCCGATGCCGGGGGCGTCGCTTCCGGCGGCAAAGGCCCTGGGGCCGGTGAGTCGAATATCCCCGCTTCGCAGAAGTAGGCCCGGCGCTGCCCCTCATCCGGCCCTTCGGGCCACCTTCTCCCCGTCAACGGGGAGAAGGAAAAGGCGCTACCCGTGCGCAACCATCACATGGCGGACAGCGGTATAATCCTCCAGGGCATAGAGCGACATGTCCTTGCCGTATCCGGACTGCTTCAGCCCGCCATGCGGCATCTCGTTGGTCAGCATGAAGTGGGTGTTGATCCAGGTGCAGCCATATTGCAGCCGGGCGGCCGTCGCCATGGCGCGCGAGATATCCTTGGTCCACACCGAGGACGCAAGGCCATAATCGCTGTCATTGGCCCAGCTCACCGCCTCGTCGACCTCGGCAAAGCGGGTGACGGAGACAACCGGCCCGAACACTTCGCGGCGCACGATCTCGTCCTCCTGCAGCGCGCCGGCGACGACGGTCGGCTGATAGAAGAAGCCGGTGCCCTCGCCCGGCTTGCCGCCGGTGGTGATCTCGATGTGCTTAAGCTCCGAGGCGCGCTCGACGAAGCTCGAGACGCGGTCGCGCTGGCGGCGTGAGATCAACGGTCCGATCTCGTTTTCGGTGTCGTCGGGGCGGTTGTATTTGATGGTCGAGACGGCGGAGGAAAGGTCGGCGACGAGCTTGTCGTAGATCTTCTTGCCGGCATAGATGCGGCAGGCGGCGGTGCAGTCCTGGCCGGCATTGTAATAGCCGAAGGCGCGCAGGCCGTTGACCACCGCGCCGAGATCGGCGTCGTCGAAGACGATGACCGGAGCCTTGCCGCCTAGTTCGAGATGCGTGCGCTTGACCGATTTGGCGGCGGCCTGCAGCACCTTCTTGCCGGTGGCGACATCGCCGGTGATCGAGATCATATTGATTTTCGGGTGGTTGATCAGCGTGTTGCCGACGCTGTCGCCTCTGCCGAGCACGACGTTGACGACGCCCTCGGGCAGTATCTCGGCAAGGATTTTTACCAGCTTCAGCGCTGTCAGCGGCGTCTGCTCGGACGGCTTGAAGACGACCGTGTTGCCGCCGGCAATCGCCGGCGCCAGCTTCCAGGCCATCATCATCAGTGGGTAGTTCCACGGCGCGATCGAGGCGACGACGCCGATGGCGTCGCGGCGGACCATCGAAGTGTGGCCGGGAATGTATTCACCGGCGACCTGGCCGGGCATCGAGCGGACAGCGCCGGCAAAGAAGCGGTAGCAGTCGACGATCGCCGGGATTTCGTCGTTGAGCACGGCATTGATCGGCTTGCCGCAATTGAGCGCCTCGAGGGCGGCGAAATCTTGTGCCGCGGCCTCGATGCGATCGGCGATCTTCAGGAGATAACCTGAGCGCTGCGCGGGCGTGGTGCGCGACCAGGTGACGAAGGCTTTTTCGGCCGCCAGCACCGCCGCCTCGATCTGCGCCTGGCTGGCTTCAGGCAGGTTGAGGATAGTCGCCCCGGTCTTCGGATTGAGGATCGGCTCCTCGGTCTCGGTGCCCTTCTCGAATTTCGAGCCGATCAGCATCTTTGTGTCCATGGCAGTCTCTCCCTTATGGATTCTTGACGTCATTTGACCGAACCGGCGATCTGGTCGCCGTCGCGGGTCAGGTAATAGGCGACGAGGATGGGCAGCAGCGTCACCAGCACGACGACCATGGCCACGACATTGGTGACCGGGCGCTGGCGCGGACGGATCAATTCCTCCAGCATCCAGATCGGCAGCGTCTGCTGCTGGCCGGCGGTGAAGGTGGTGACGATGACCTCGTCGAACGACAGCGCAAAGCCAAGCATGCCGCCGGCAAGCAGCGCGGTGGCGATGTTGGGCAGCACGACATGCCGAAACGTCTGGAAGCCGTCGGCGCCGAGGTCCATCGACGCCTCGATCATCGAGCCGGAGGTGCGGCGAAAGCGGGCGACGGCGTTGTTGTAGACGACGACGACACAGAAGGTGGCGTGGCCGAGCACGATCGTCCAGAACGAGAACGGAATCTCGGCCAGCGAAAAGGCCGAACGCAGCGCGATGCCGGTGATGATGCCGGGCAGCGCGATCGGCAGGATGACCAGCAGCGAGATGGTTTCGCGGCCAAAGAACCGTGTTCGCGAAACGGCGGCCGCGCAGAGCGTGCCAAGCACCAGGGCGAGGAGTGTCGAGATAGCGGCGACACGGACCGACAGCGACAGCGCTTCCCACACGTCCGGGCGGTTCCAGGTGACGGCGAACCATTGCATGGTCAGCCCCGGCGGCGGCCAGGCGAAGCTCTTTTCCTCGGTCGTGAAGGCATAGACGAAGATCAGGAGGATCGGCAGATGCAGGAACAGCAGGCCGCAGGCGGCGGCGACCTTCAGGCCGAGAGGGGCGGTTGGTGAACCATCAGAGCGCATCGAAGGCCCCCATGCGCTTGGCGCCCCAGAGGTAGAAGCCCATGATGACGATCGGCACCACGGTGAAGGCGGCTGCGAGCGGGATGTTGCCGGCGGTGCCCTGCTGCGAATAGACGGCCTGGCCGATGAACAGCCGCGAGGTGCCGATGATCTGCGGGATGATGTAGTCGCCCAGCGTCAGCGAGAAGGTGAAGATCGAGCCGGCGACGATGCCCGGCAGCGCCAGCGGGAACAGCACGTTGCGGAAGGTCTGGCCGGGCGAGGCGCCGAGATCGGACGAGGCCTCGACCAGATTGCCCGGCACGCGCTCGAGCGCCGCCTGCACCGGCAGGATCATGAACGGCAGCCAGACGTAGACGAAGACGATGAAGGTGCCGGTGGACGACACCGACAGCGAGTTGCCGCCGACGACCGGCAGCGACAGCCAGCCGTCGAGCAGCCATAGCAGATGCAGCTTGGCGAGCAGCCAGGTGAGGATGCCTTCCTTGGCGAGAATGAGCTTCCAGGCGTAGATCTTGACCAGATAGCTCGACCACAGCGGCAGCATGATGCCGAGATAGAACAGCGCCTTCCAGCGGCCGCGCGCATAGCGCGCCGCGTAAAAGGCGATGGGAAAGGCGATGATCGCCGAGACGAACGTGACCAGGGCCGCCATCGTCACCGTGCGCAGGATGATGTCGAGATTGGCGGCCTGCAGCAGGTCGCCATAGGTCTTCAGCGTGAACTGCCGGTTGATGAGGCCGGAGAATTCGTCGATCGAGAAAAAACTCTGCAAGAGCAGCGCGAACAGCGAGCCGACATAGACGATGCCAAGCCACAGCACCGGCGGCAGCAGCATCAACAGCAGCAGCAGCTTCGGCTTGCGCCAGAGCAGGTCGGACAGCGCGCCGCGCACGCCGCCGGCGCGAGGCAGGACGGCTGGGGCAGGTTTTGCCTGGGTCGCGGTCAGAGTCATGGTTTCTTCGACCGGCCGCGATCCTTCGCGCCCCCCTCTGTCCTGCCGTGAAGCGCCTTGCCGCGGCTATTAGCGACAGTTGCCGACAGCGCCATCATCCCGGCTCGTCCATCAGATGCAAATGCTCGCGGTTGAAGGTGAGCACGACCGCCTCGCCTTCCCTGGGCAATTTCGCACCGGCCGGCACAATGGCATGCAATCTCAACCCGTCGGCGTCGAGCGCCAGTCTGGTCGTGGCGCCGAGATAATTGGTCGAGACAAGACGGGCGGCAACGCCGTCGCCCTTCGCCGCCCGGCCGATGCGAATGGATTCAGGGCGCAGGCTGCCCCAGCGATGCTGGCCGGAATAGCGCTGGACGAAATCCGGCGGCAGCACATTGGACGAGCCGACGAAATCGGCGACGAAGCGCGTCTTCGGCCGCTGGTAGATGTCCTCCGGCGTGCCGATCTGCATGATCTTGCCGTCGTTGAAGACGGCGACGCGGTCGGCCATCGACAGCGCCTCGCCCTGGTCGTGGGTGACGAAGACGAAGGTGATGCCGAGCGCCTTCTGCAGCGACTTCAGCTCCTCCTGCATGTTTTCGCGCAGCTTGAGGTCGAGCGCGCCAAGCGGCTCGTCGAGCAGAAGCACCTTCGGCTGGTTGACCAGCGCGCGGGCGAGCGCGACGCGCTGGCGCTGTCCGCCGGAAAGCTGGCTCGGGCGGCGGGCGCCGTAGCCGGGAAGCCGGACCAGCGACAATGCTTCCTCGGCGGCCTTCTGCCTCTCCAGCTTGCCGACACCCTTGACCATCAGCCCGTAGGCGACGTTGTCGAGCACGTTCAGATGCGGAAACAGCGCGTAGTCCTGGAAGACGGTGTTGACGTTGCGGCGATAGGGCGGAACGCCTTCGGCGCGTTCGCCAAAGATGGAGATCGAGCCCGATGTCGGCTGCTCAAAGCCGGCGATCAAGCGCAGGCAGGTCGTCTTGCCGGAACCCGAAGGTCCAAGCATGGCGAAGAACTCGCCCGGCACGATGTCGAGATCGACCATGTCGACGGCGCGCACGCTGCCGAAATGGCGCGAGACTTTTTGGAAGGAAACGGCTGATGTCATGGAGCTGTCCTGATCTGCCAGGCTCGTCAATTCAGGCGACAGCGCTGACCCTCATCCGCCTGCCGGCACCTTCTCCCCGTAGGGACGTGGAGAAGGGGCTAGCCGCAACGCTCGCGATCCCTCTCCCCGTTGTTCACGGGGAGGGGGTAAGGGTGAGGGGCAGCGCCACTGGCGAGCAATGCGAAACGAACTCACCGTCCGCCGATGACGCCGATATAGTCCGACACCCAGCGATAGTAAGGCACGCACTGGTCCTGGGTGGCGCATTTCGACACCGGCGTCTTCCAGAACTTGATCTTTTCGAAATTGTCGTAGCCGTTGGTCTTGCAGCCTTCGTCGCCGAGCAATTCGTTGCCCTTGCAGGCAGCCGGCACCACCGGCAGCGAACCGAACCAGGCGGAGACGTCGCCCTGCACTTTCGGTGACAGCGAGTGCTCCATCCACATATAGGCGCAGTTCGGGTGGGCTGCGTCGGCTGCCAGCATGGTCGTGTCGGCCCAGCCGGTGACGCCTTCCTGGGGTATGGTCGAAGCGACCGGCTTCTTGGCAGCAACCAGCGTGTTGACCTGATAGGGCCATGAACCGGAGGCAACGACGCCTTCGTTCTGGAAGTCGTCGACCTGGATGGCGGCGTCATGCCAGTAGCGTCCGACCAGCGTGCGCTGGACGCGCAGCAGATCGAGGGCGGCCTTGTACTGGTCTTCGGTCAGCTCGTAGGGATCCTTGATGCCGAGCTCCGGCTTGTGGAACATCAGATAGTTGGCCGCATCGGCGATGTGGATCGGCCCGTCATAGGCCTGGACGCGGCCCTTGTTCGGCTTGCCGTCGGGCAAGGTCATCTCCTCGAAGACGACGTTCCAGCTCTTCGGCGCTTCCTTGAACACCTCGGTATTGTACATCAGCACGTTCGGCCCCCACTGGTAGGGGGCGCCGTAGGGGACGCCGCCGACCGTGAACCACGGCGCATCCTTCAGCCGGTCGTCGACCGTGTTCCAGCTCGGGATGAGATCGGTGTTGATCGGCTGGACCCGCTTGCCGGCGACAAGGCGCAACGACGCGTCGCCCGAGGCAGTAACAAGGTCGAATCCGCCCTCATTCATCAGCGCGACCATCTCGTCGGAGGTGTTGGCGGTCTTGATATTGACCTTGCAGCCTGTGTTCTTCTCGAAAGACGTGACCCAATCATAGTTCTTGTCGGTTTCGCCGCGTTCGATGTAGCCGGGCCAGGCAACAATGTTGACCTGGCCTTCGCCCTTGCCAAGTTCCTTAACCTGGGCGATCGCCTGGCCGGAGAAGGCCAGCGCGACCGTCAATGCAGTGCATGACTTCAGGAATGAATTCATCGTCGATCTCCCATTTGAGGGGCCGCACTCTCGCATCGGCCCGAAAATCGGATTGATTTTCGGAAGCACGATGCGAAAACTAAAAGTGTTAGAGCGTACTTTGTGCGTCCAATTGGACGCACGTCGCTCTAACGGCGGCTTTGCTCCCTGATCATGAAGGTGCTGTGAAATTTCCGGTTTCGCAAATTCATTTGTCAGAAAGGCGATATCGGTTTTTCCGATAGATCAGCGGCCGTTCTTGTCCGGCCGCTGACGAACCATGCGCTGCGACTGGGCAAGCCCGATGAAGTCGCGCGCGGCCTGTGGCAGGCCGGAGCCGCGCCGCCAGACCGTGCCGACTTGGACAACGGGCAACGAGCCCGAAATATCGCGCGATTCGATGCGGTCGCCTTCAAGCGACCATGGCCGGTAGACGAGGTCGGGCAGCAGCGCCACGCCGGCGCCGGTGGCGACGAGGCTGCGCACCGCTTCGACCGAGCGGGTGCGGAAGGCGACATGCGGCTTGGCGGCGATCGCCGCCAGCAATTTTCCGGTATTCTCTTCGATCTCGTCGACGGTCAGCATGATCAGCGGCTCCGACGCGATATCGCTGATGCCGATGATGTCGGCGCTGGACAGCGGATGGCCAAGCGGCAGCCATAGCCGGTAGGGCGAGACTTCGAGAATTTCCGATTGCAGGGCGGTGCGGTCGCGCAGGTTCGATGTGACCATGACGGCGATGTCGAGCTTGCCGCCGACCAGCAGATGTTCGAGGTAGTCGCCATTGTCCTCGATGGCCGAGATCTCGACGCCCGGATAGGCGCGACGATAGCGGGCGAGAAGGTCGGACAGGACATAGCCGGCGACCAGCGAGGTGACGCCGAGTTGCAGCCGGCCGCCAGCCGCCGCTTGCTCGCCGGAGAAGGCGCGGCGCGCATCGGAAACATCGGCAAGGATCTTTGTCGCGTGGCGCAGGAACTGGTGGCCCTTGTGGGTGATGTTTAGGCCGCGCGGATGGCGCTCGAACAGTTCGACGCCGAGATCGCCTTCGAGCTCCTTGATCGCCTCGGTGACCGACGATTGCGAGATGGACAGGTTTTGGGCGGCGCCAGACACGGTGCCTTGCTCGGCGACGGCGATGAAGAACTGCAATTGGCGGATGGTGAAGGCCATGGCCGGACTAAACACCGGGACGGCAAGGAAGAAAAGCCGCCGATCCCAGGCTCACCGCATTACTGCTCTGGCCAGGTCAGGTCCCGCTTTCGCTGCCGGCAATACTGAGCCGTGCGCCAGCCTGGGCAAGGGCTGCGGCGATGGCGTGCGGCGGCGGCCGATCGGTGACGAGCTCGGAAAAACCGTCGAGGCCGCAGACTTGAACCAGGCCCTGGCGGCCGAACTTGGTGTGGTCGGTGATGACAAGCGAGCGCTGGCCGCGCGACAGCACCATGCGGGCGAATTCCGCCTCGTCCAGATCATAGTCCATCACGCCGGTGACGGCATCGACCGCGCCGGTGGAGATCACAGCGTGGCTGACGGAAAAGCGGCTGACGAATGCAATGGCCGAGACGCCGAAGGCAGCGCCCGAATCGCTGCGCAGTTCCCCGCCGGCCATGTAGACCTTGTTGCCGTTGACGGTGGCCAGCGTGCGGGCGATGTCGGAGGAGTTGGTGACCACCGTCAACCGCCGGTGACCGAGCAGTTCGCGGGCCAGGAAAGAGGTCGTGGTGCCGGTGTCGAGCATGATCGCTTCGCCGTCGCGGATGGTGGCGGCAACCATGCGGGCGATGGCGCGCTTGGCATCGGCATTCTCGCGCATACGCCGCTCGAACGGCGCCTCGCCGGCCATCGACGGCAGGCCGACGGCGCCATGCATCTTCAGGATCGAACCGTCACTGGTCAGCGGCTTGACGTCGCGGCGCACGGTCTCCAGCGAGACGCCCAGCCGGTCGGCCAGGCTGGCGATGGTGACGGTGCCTTCCTCATGGAGGAGACGCAGGATCTCGCCATGCCGCTTCGAGGGCATCGGTCTCACCCAATCGATTTGTTGCGCTACTGACCGCTTCTAAGGCAAATCGGCCACAGTTTACAAGAAATCCTTGTGATTTCGGGCAAAAAGCCACAAGTTGTCGTTGACAAGCCGGATCACATGGCGCGACACTGGCTTGTGACAGGCTTCGGAACTGCCACGGGAGAACGATGGCAGAGCCGCACCAAAATTCGCCTGCCCGAACGTCCGGGAAATCGTCTGACGTAAGGGAAAAGGACTTTTTTGAATCCGCGGGGGCGGATGCCGGAGTCAAAGAACCCGGCACTGGGGCTCGTCGGTGCGGTGCGGGATACCGATCCCGGGATCCCGCACCGACGAGGACTTCGCATTGCTCCCTCCTGCCGGCCGCCCTCTTTGCGTCGCCCGCGACGCCTTGAACCCCGCGCAACGAGGGATTCACCCGTGACCGCCGAGGACCGCATCCGCGCCCTGCCCTGCTGGACCGGCAGCATCGAGATCGCGCCGCTGCCAGGCGGCCTGAGCAACGCCAACTATCTGGTCAAGGACGCCGCCGGCCGGCATGTCGTGCGCTTTGGCCAGGACTTTCCATTCCATCATGTCTTTCGCGAGCGCGAGGTGATGACCGCGCGCGCGGCGCACGCCGCCGGCTTCGCGCCTGCGGTCCGCCATTCCGAGCCCGGCATCCTGGTAACGGAATTTCTCGGCGCCAAGACTTTTGTCGCCGAGGACGTCCGCGCCAATATCGACCGCGTCGCCGCCCTGATGCGCGGCTTCCATCGCGAGATGCCCAATCATGTCTCCGGCGCCGGCTTCATGTTCTGGGTATTCCATGTCATCCGCGACTATGCGCGCACGCTGGAGGAAGCCGACAGCCGCATGCGAAGCGAGTTGCCGCGGCTGCTGACGCTTGCAGACGAGCTCGAACAGGCGCAGAAATTGCTGCCGATCGTCTTCGGTCATAATGACCTTCTGCCGGCTAATATTCTCGATGACGGCCACAGGCTGTGGCTGATCGATTTCGAATATGCCGGCTTCAACACGGCGATGTTCGACCTCGCCGGCGTCGCCTCGAACGCCACCATGAACGACGAGGAGTCCTTCGCCTTCCTGACCGCCTATTTCATGAAGGAGCCGGACGAGGCGATCCGCCGCTCGCATGCGGCCATGCAATGCGCATCGCTGCTGCGCGAGGCGATGTGGAGCATGGTTTCCGAACTTTATCTCGACGCGCCCGGCATCGACTACGTTGCCTATACCGACGAAAACCTGACGCGGCTCGATGCCGCGCTGGAAAACTACAGAACAAAGTACGGACAGATATCATGACCTTGCCCGCCCACGCCGAGATCGTCGTCATCGGCGGCGGCATAATCGGCTGTTCGACGGCTTATCATCTGGCGCGTGACCACAAGGCCGATGTCGTGCTCCTGGAACAGGGCAAACTGACTTCGGGCTCGACATGGCATGCCGCGGGGCTGGTCGGTCAATTGCGGTCTTCGGCCTCGATCACCCGCGTGCTCAAATATTCGGTCGATCTCTACAAGGGGCTGGAAGCCGAAACCGGGCTGGCCACCGGCTGGAAGATGACCGGATGCCTCAGGCTCGCCACCAATGCCGACCGCTGGATCGAGTACAAGAGGCTGGCGACGACGGCGAAGAGCTTCGGCATGGACATGCAGTTGCTGTCACCGGCCGAGGTTAAGGCGATGTGGCCGCTGCTGGCAACCGGCGATCTCGTCGGCGCCAACTGGCTGCCGACCGACGGCCAGGCAAACCCTTCCGACATCACGCAGTCGCTGGCCAAAGGCGCGCGCATGCATGGCGCCAGGCTGTTCGAGGATGTCCGCGTCACCGGCTTCGACATGCAGGATGGCCGCATCACAACGGTAAAGACCAACAGGGGCGATATCGCCTGCGACAAGGTGGTGAACTGTGCCGGGCAATGGGCGCGGCAGGTGGGAGCGCTAGCCGGCATCAACGTGCCGCTGCAGCCGGTGAAGCACCAGTACATCGTCACCGAAAGAATAGACGGGGTGGCGACCGATGCGCCGACGATCCGCGACCCCGACCGCCGCATTTATTTCAAGGAGGAGGTCGGCGGGCTGGTGATGGGCGGCTATGAGCCGAACCCGCAAGCCTGGACGACCGATCTTCCTGGCGGCGATGTCCCTGACGACTGGCAGTTCCGGCTGTTCGACGACGATTACGATCATTTCGAGCAGCATATGAACCAGGCGATCACGCGGGTTCCGGCGCTCGAAACCGTCGGCGTCAAGCAGATGATCAACGGGCCGGAGAGCTTCACGCCGGACGGCAATTTCATTCTTGGCGTGGCACCCGAATGCGCCAACATGTTCGTCGGCGCCGGCTTCAACGCCTTCGGCATCGCGGCAGGCGGCGGCGCCGGCTGGGTGCTGGCGCAGTGGGTCGTCGACGGCGAGGCGCCACTCGACCTGTGGGTGGTCGATATCAGGCGCTTTTCCGACCTGCACCGCGACCGGCAATGGGTCCGCGACCGCACGCTGGAAGCCTATGGCAAGCACTATACGATCGGCTTCCCGCATGAAGAGTATGCCACGGGCCGGCCACGGATCGTGTCGCCACTCTATGAACGGCTGCAAAAGCACCGCGCCGTGTTCGGCTCCAAGCTCGGTTGGGAGCGGCCGAACTGGTTTGCGCCCGAAGGCGTCGAGCCGAAGGACATCTATTCGATGGGCCGGCAGAACTGGTTTTCGCCAGTCGGCGACGAGCACCGGCACGTGCGCGAACACGTCGGCATCTTCGACCAATCGTCCTTCGCCAAATACGAAATGACCGGTGCGGATGCGCTGAAGGCGCTCGACTGGATCTGCGCCAACGACGTCGCCAAGCCGGTCGGCCGGCTGACCTACACGCAGCTTCTCAACACGCGCGGCGGCATCGAGGCCGACCTGACCGTGGCGCGGCTCGGCGAAGACCGATTCTACGTCGTCACCGGCACCGGCTTTAGGACGCATGACTTCTCGTGGATCGGCGACCATGTCGGCAACGAGCTCGACGTGACGCTCACCGATGTCACCGAGGATTTCGGCACGCTGTCGCTGATGGGGCCGCGGGCCCGCGACGTGCTGGCTGCGGTGACCGATGCGGACGTGTCGAACACCGCTTTCCCGTTCGGACACGTGCGGGAAATCTCCATCGCCGGCACCACAGTTAGGGCGCTGCGCGTCACCTATGTCGGCGAGCTCGGCTGGGAGCTTCATGTGCCGATCGCGGCGACGGGCGAAATCTTCGACGCGCTGATGGCGGCGGGCGAGGAGCACAGCATCCGCCCGGTCGGCTACAGGGCGCTGGAATCGCTGCGGCTGGAAAAAGGCTACCGCGCCTGGGGCTCCGACATCACGCCCAACGACACGCCGCAGGAGGCCGGCCTTGGCTGGGCGGTGAAGCTTCGCAAGAACACAGATTTTCTCGGGCGGCGGGCGCTGGAAGAGATCGGCGGCGCGGTTCTGAAAAAACGCTTTGCCGGCTTCACCGTCGACGATTGCGAGATCGTGCTGCTCGGGCGCGAAACGATCCTGCGCAACAGCGAGCCGGTCGGCTACCTGACCAGCGGCGGCTATGGCTACACGGTCGGAAAGAACATCGGCTACGGCTATGTGCGCAACGCCGACGGCGTCAGCGACGATTTCCTCACCTGCGGCGACTACGAGCTGGTGGTGGCTATGCAGCGGACGCCGGCAAAAATCCATCTCGAGCCGCTTTACGACCCGGCCGGAGGAAGGATCAGAGCCTAAAGCGCGTCGCGTCTGAACGGATTCATGCGAGGCGCTTTAAGTTCTTGTTTCTATGCATGTCGTTATCGCAAAACCGCTGCTCACTTTTACGCGACATGCATAGGAGCGGGGATGGTCAGTTCACGCGCAGAACGAGACCGCGGCTGGGCACGGTGTCGGCCTCGCCCGGCATGGAGACATAGGGCGATGTCTCCTCGGCGCGCGTGACGACGCCCTTCGCCTCGAGGTCGGCTATCCCTGCGGAAAAGCCGGCGTCCCACAGGGTGTTCTTGACCGTCAGCACGATTATCCCGCCCGGCCGGCAGATGCGGATCAGTTCGTCCAGCCCCTCAGCGCCGACATGGCCCGAGGTGAAGACGCCGGCCGATATGATGCCGGCATAGGCATCATCCGCGAAGGGCAGCGGGCCGCCGAGCGCAAAGCAGTGAAGCGCCGAATAGACGCCCTTGCGCGCTGCCTGGGCCAGCATGCCTTCGGAAATGTCGAGCGCCTCGACCTGCGGATAGCCCGCGATCTTCAGCCACTCGCCGATGAGCCCGGTGCCGGCACCGGCATCGAGGAGCGGTGCCGCGCCGCGCGGCAGGTGGCGGGCAAGCAGGGCAAGGCAGATGGTCGGATGGCGATAACCGGCCGCCGACATGTCGGCGTCGTAGGTGTCGGACCAGCGGTCGTAGAGCGCCGCCACCTCCTCTGGCCGCTTCGCTGCATAGGCCGCGGCGAGCGCGCCTTTGTTTTTCCTGTCCGCCATTACAGTCTCGTCCGCAAATCACAGCGCCGCAGCGTTCTTAGCGCGTCCTACGGGGAACGCACGGCGCTGGAGTGAACCGCATGCAAGCGATGATAGCCAAACGGCGAAATTTGTGGAACCGTCGTCACCACAAATAGACGCGAAAAGAGGGCAGAAGCGATGGTGGACGAGGAAGCACGCGCGGCGCTTGCAGCCATTCCGGCGCTGGCCGGCTACGAGGGACCGCTGGAGCGGCTGGGTGGCCTCACCAACCTCGTCTTCAGGGCTGGAGATGCCTGCCTGCGGATTCCCGGCAAGGGCACGCAGGAGTATATCAACCGCGCCAACGAGGCGGTGGCGGCGCGGGAGGCAGCGATGGCCGGCGTCAGCCCCGAGCTGCTGCATGTCGACGGCGAGACAGGCGTGATGGTGACGCGCTTCATCGCGGGCGCCGAGACGATGTCGCCGGATAAATTCAAGACCCGGCCGGGCAGTCCGGCGCGTGCCGGCAAAGCCTTCCGCAGATTACATACATCCGGCGCGGTGTTTCCCTTCCGCTTCGAGCTGTTTGCGATGATCGACGACTACCTGAAGGTGCTGTCGACCAAGGACGTCGCCCTGCCTGCCGGTTACCACGACGTCGTTATCGAGGCGGAAACGGTGCGCTCGGCGCTTGCCGCGCATCCCCTGCCTCTCGTCGCCTGCCACTGCGATCCGCTGTGCGAAAATTTTCTCGATACGGGCGACAGGATGTGGATCGTCGACTGGGAATATTCCGGCATGAACGACCCGCTTTGGGATCTCGGCGACCTCAGCGTCGAAGGCCAGTTTGATACGGCGCAGGAGGACGAGATGATGGGCGCCTATTTCGGTGGCGAGCCGACGCCGGCGGCGCGCGGCCGCATCGTCATCTACAAGGCGATGTGCGATCTCTTGTGGACGCTGTGGGGACTGATCCAGCTTGCCAACAGCAATCCGGCCGACGATTTCCGCGCCTATGCCGACGGTCGCTTTTCACGCTGCAGGGCGCTGATGGAGACGGCCGACTTCTCAACGCATCTGGCGGCGGTGCGCGCCGGTTAAGTGCCAAAACTCTGAACCTTGAGGCACCAGAAATCTGGACCCTAGTTGACACCTTTCGGCACGTTTTCGGGCGGCACCGTGTCGACCACTTTCTGGCGATGGAAGATGAACAGGCCGGCCAGCACGATGATGCCCGAGCCGATCAGGATGCGCGGGCCGGGCATGTCGCCGAAGAAGGCCAGCCCGAAGATGACGGCCCATAGCAGCAGGCTGTAATGCAGCGGCGCCAGCGTCGACGCCGGCGCCAGCTTCAGCGCCCTGGTGATCATAAGATGCGCGCCGCAGGAGACGATGCCAAGAAGCAGCATGGCGCCGAAATCGAGCGAGGACGGCGTCTGCCAGTTGCCGATGGTGAGAAACCCGCCGACCACCAACGTGCCGATGGTTTGCCAGGTAACGAGCGAGGTGTCGCTGGTGCCGCGCAACCGCCGGTTGAGAATGATGGCGAAGGCGAATGAAATGCTTCCGGCCAGCGCGAAGGTCGACGACAGCGAAAACGCGGCCGAGGAAGGTTCGAGCATGATCAGCACACCGCAGAACCCGACCAGAATCGCCATCCAGCGGCGCCAGCCGACCTTTTCACCAAGCAACAGGTGGGACAGCGCCGCCACGTAGATCGGCCCTGCCATGTAGAAGCTCATGACGTCGGCGAGCGGCAGATAGACGACGGCGGCGTAGAACAGCGCCGTGTCAAGCGTCGTCATGACGACGCGCACGACCTGCAGTTCCAGGCGCTCCATGCGGAACAGCCTGGCCGCGCCTTGACGCGCGATCATCGGACCGAGCACGAAAAAGGCGCCGATGGAACGGATCAGCACGACCTGACCGACGGAAAAGCTGGCGACCAGCCATTTACCCATCGCATCGTTCAACGCAAACAGGAAATCGCCGGCCAGCATCAGCAGAATGCCAGCCAAAAGCACGTTCCTGATCGTCGAATTCTGGGCTGTTGGCTCTGCCATGCCGATGTCGCTTCCTCCTGCATGAAAGCCCGGTGAGCAGCGTCGTAGACGCAAGCAGCCGCTTTGACGAGCGGAAATCGGGAAGCCGGCCAGACCAGGGACCGGAAAACGGCTGGGCCTGTACGGACGATCGCAACGGCCTACTTTGGCCGTGGCCGAATGATAACCGGACGATAGATCACCGGCCGATCCCAGGGATCGAAGACCGACGCACTTCTGAGTTCGGCGCGGCGCGCCAGATCGATGCGCTGCAGACATTCGGCGAAGGCATCATTCTTCCTGACGAAACCGTAGGAACGGCATTTCGCCTCGTCAGCGGCACGACGGTCTTCGGCCGTCATGCAGCCTGCACAGGTCGCCGCCAACACGACCACCATCGCCGCCTTGTGCCACATGACATCCTCCTCGGCATAAAACTGGAGGTTGATTGTAGACTTGCGGTCAGGACCTATCAATCTGATCGATGGAGTTTTGAGACCGGCGATGCCTGCGGTTCACTGTTGCCGGCCGTCCGGCGATCGAGAGCCGTGTTTCCTGCCTGGCCCGCTCGGCCACCACCTTGCCCCTGGCGATGACACAGAGTCGCTCGGGACGCAGGCGCAAGGCCTCGACCGGATCGCCGGCATCGAGGACGACGAGGCTGGCGCGCTTGCCGACCGACAGGCCGAAATGGTCGAGGCCCATGATGGCGGCGTTGACGTTGGTGACCATGTCGAAGCAGCGCGCCATGTCGGCCGGGCTCGACATCTGGGCGACGTGAAGGCCCATGAAGGCGACGTCGAGCATGTCGGCGGTGCCCAGCGAATACCAGGGGTCGAGCACGCAATCCTGACCCCAGCCGACGCGGATACCGTGGGCAAGCATTTCCTTGACCCGCGTCAGGCCGCGGCGTTTGGGGAATGTGTCGTGGCGGCCCTGCAGCATGATGTTGATCAGCGGATTGGGGATCGCCGAGACGCCTGCCTCTGATATCAGCGGCAACAGCTTCGAGACATAGTAATTGTCCATCGAGTGCATCGACGTAAGATGCGAGCCGGCGACCCTGCCCTGCAGGCCGAGGCGTTGCGTCTCATAGGCCAGTTGTTCGATATGGCGCGACAGCGGATCATCGGTCTCGTCGCAATGCAGGTCGACCATGAGGCCGCGTTCTGCCGCGATTTCGCACAGTTCCGTCACCGAACGCGTGCCGTCGGCCACGGTGCGCTCGAAATGCGGAATACCGCCGACGATGTCGACACCCATGTCGAGCGCGCGGATGGTGTTATCGCGCGCCGTCGGCGAGCGATAAAACCCATCCTGCGGGAAGGCGACCAGTTGCAGGTCGATATAGGGCGCGACGGTCTTCTTCACATCGAGCAGGGCTTCGACCGCCAGCAGCCTGGTATCGCAGACATCGACATGGCTGCGGATGGCGAGCAGGCCCATGGACACCGCCCAGTCGCAATAGGCGAGCGCGCGGTCGCGCACCGCTTCGTGCGTCAACAGCGGCTTCAGTTCGCCCCACAGCGAGATGCCTTCGAGCAGCGTGCCCGACACGTTGATGCGCGGGATGCCTAGCGAGAGCGTGGCGTCCATGTGAAAATGCGGATCGACGAAGGGCGGCGAGATCAGATTGCCATGGGCATCAATCGCCGTGCCCGCGCCAGCGTTCAGCTCCGGCTCGATGGCCGCGATCGTCTCGCCGATGATGCCGATATCGGCGATCCTGCCGTCGGGCAGCGTGCCGCCGCGGACGATAAGGTCGAAATCCATCTACCGTCATCCCTTTGAAGAAGCGAACCTATTCCGGCACATACCTTACCGCACCCTTTGCAGCACTGGTCGCCATCGAGGCGTAGGCGCGCAAGGCCATCGTCACCTTGCGCTTGCGCTTTTCCTCGGGCTTCCAGGCGGCGGCTCCCTTGGCCTCCATCGCGGCGCGGCGGGCGGCCAGTTCGGCATCGTCGACGGCAAGCCGGATGGTGCGGTTCGGGATATCGATCTCGATCGTATCGCCCTCATGCACCAGCCCGATCAGCCCGCCTTCCGCCGCCTCGGGAGAAGCATGGCCTATCGACAGGCCGGAGGTGCCGCCGGAGAAGCGGCCATCGGTGACCAGCGCGCAGGCCTTGCCGAGGCCCTTCGACTTCAAATAGCTGGTCGGATAGAGCATTTCCTGCATGCCGGGGCCGCCGCGCGGCCCTTCGTAGCGGATGACGACGACATCGCCGGCCTTGATCTCGTTGGACAGGATCGCCTTGACGCTGGCGTCCTGGCTTTCGAACACCCTGGCCGGGCCGGTGAATTTCAGGATCGATTCATCGACGCCCGCGGTCTTCACGATACAGCCGTCGAGCGCCAGGTTGCCTTTCAGCACGGCAAGGCCACCATCCTTGGAAAAAGGATATTGGGCTGAGCGGATGACACCCTTCTCCCGATCGAGATCGAGTTCGTCCCAGCGGCGATCCTGGCTGAAGGCGACCTGCGTCGGCACGCCGCCAGGGGCCGCCAGAAAGAAGTCGCGGACATTTTGGCTTGACGTGCGCGAGATATCCCAATGGTCGAGCGCTTCGCCGAGGCTTGCGGTGTGCACGGTCGGCAGGTCGCGGTTGATCAGTCCGGCGCTATCGAGCTGGCCGAGGATCGCCATGATGCCGCCGGCGCGGTGGACGTCTTCCATGTGCACATCCGCCTTGGCGGGGGCAACCTTGCATAGCACCGGCACCTTGCGTGACAGCGCGTCAATGTCGTCCTGACCGAAATCGATCTCGCCCTCATGCGCGGCAGCCAGGATGTGCAGCACGGTGTTGGTCGAGCCGCCCATGGCGATGTCGAGCGTCATGGCGTTCTCGAAGGCACCCTTCGAAGCGATGCTGCGCGGCAGCGCGGTGTCGTCGTCCTGCTCGTAGTAGCGCTGGGCGAGATCGACGATCAGGTGGCCGGCCTCGACGAACAGCCGCCTGCGGTCGACGTGCGTCGCCAGCGTCGAACCGTTGCCGGGCAGCGAAAGGCCGAGCGCCTCGGTCAGGCAATTCATCGAATTGGCGGTGAACATGCCCGAGCAGGAGCCGCAGGTCGGGCAGGCAGAGCGCTCGATGGTCTTGACGTCCTCGTCGGAGATCTTGTCGTCGGCAGCCGCGACCATGGCGTCCACCAGATCGAGCGCCTGCGTCTTGCCGGCAAGCACCACCTTGCCGGCTTCCATCGGGCCGCCGGAGACGAAGACGGTCGGGATATTGAGACGCAGCGACGCCATCAGCATGCCCGGCGTGATCTTGTCGCAATTCGAGATGCAGACCATGGCGTCGGCGCAGTGGGCGTTGACCATGTATTCGACCGAGTCGGCGATCAGCTCGCGCGAAGGCAGCGAATAGAGCATGCCGTCATGACCCATGGCGATGCCGTCGTCGACAGCGATGGTGTTGAACTCTTTCGCAACGCCGCCGGCCTTCTCGATCTCGCGGGCGACCAGCTGGCCGAGATCCTTGAGATGGACGTGGCCCGGAACGAACTGGGTGAAGGAATTGACGACAGCGATGATGGGCTTGCCGAAATCGGAATCCTTCATGCCGGTGGCGCGCCACAGGCCGCGGGCGCCGGCCATGTTACGGCCATGGGTGGTGGTGCGGGAACGGTAGGCGGGCATTAAACTGTCCTTGCTGTCTGCGTGGCGTCCGAACAGGCGCGGAAAACCGGAATTGAGCGGCGTTATACACGCCACCGTCTGGTCTGGCCACGGTTTTGCGATGCGCCGGGATCTTGAGCCAAAGACGGCAAGCCGGTCCAGGCAGTAAAAAAGTCAGAGGTGCTGTCGGATCGTGTTTTGTTTGAGCGTCCTTGGGCAGACGGCGGCGACCGGCATCAATCGCCAGCCGGCCGTTGGACGCGTGAAAACAAGCCAAAACAGCCCGAGGAGCAAGAAAATGCAAAAGATCACCCCCTGCCTGTGGTTCGACGACCAGGCCGAGGAGGCCATGAACCATTACATCTCCATCTTCAAGAACTCGAAGGTGCTGAGTGTGATGCGCTGGCCCAAGGGCAGCGGCGATAATGAGGGCAAGGTGCTGGTGACCTATTTCGAGCTCGACGGCGTGCAGTTCCAGGCGCTCAACGGCGGGCCGCAATTCAAGTTCACCGAGGCAGTCTCGCTGTCCATCGACTGCAAGACGCAGGAGGAGGTCGACTATTTCTGGGACAGGCTCATCGAGGGCGGTGGCGAGCCCAGCCAGTGCAGCTGGCTGAAGGACAAATTCGGCGTCTCCTGGCAGGTCGTGCCGGAGCAATTGCCGAGGCTGCTGCAGGACCCCGACACCGAAAAGGCCGGCCGCGTCATGCAGGCGATGATGCAAATGTCCAAGATCGACATCGCCAAGATCGAGGAGGCAGCCAGGGGGTGAGGAGCCGACCGATCTTCCCTTCTCCCCTTGTGGGAGAAGGTGGATCGGCGCGCAGCGCCGAGACGGTTGAGGGGTGTTGGACAGAACGAGGCGTCGGCGTTCCCTGGAACACCCCTCATCCGTCGCCTTCGGCGACACCTTCTCCCACAAGGGGAGAAGGGAAAACCAACAGGTCAAGCCGCCTTGTCGCGGACCTGGTAGTCCTTGACCGCCGCAAAACGGATCGCCTTCCAGCGCTCGGCCTCGTAGTTGAGCGAAAAGGCGTGCTGGGCAAGGAACACCGGATCGTGGTCGAGGTCGCGGGCAATGTCGCCGCGATGCGCCTCGATGAAGCGATGAACCTCGGCCTTGTCGTCGGCCGATATCCAGCGGCAGACGGAAAAGCGCGACATCTCGAAATCGACCGGCAGCGTGTATTCGATATTCAGCCGCTCCTTCAGCACGTCAAGCTGCAGCGCACCGACGACGCCGACGATTGCCGGCGAGCCGTCTTCTGGCGAGAACAGTTGCACGACGCCTTCCTCGGCCATCTGGTGCAGCGCCTCCTTCAGCTTCTTGGCCTTCATCGCGTCGCCGAGCCGGACGCGGCGCAGGATTTCCGGCGCGAAATTCGGCACGCCGCGGAACAGGATCTCCTCGCCCTCGGTCAGCGTATCGCCGATGCGCAGCGTGCCGTGGTTGGGGATGCCGACGACGTCGCCGGCAAAGGCCTCGTCGGCGGTGACGCGGGTGCGGGCGAAGAAAAATTGCGGCGCCGACAGGCTCATCGGTTTTCCCGTGCGCACCAGCTTGGCTTTCATGCCGCGCTCGAGCTTGCCCGAGCAGACGCGGACGAAGGCGATGCGGTCGCGGTGGTTGGGATCCATGTTGGCCTGGATCTTGAAGACGAAGGAGGTCATCCTATCCTCGGTCGCCTCGACTTTGCGGCTATCGGCTTCCTGCGCGCGTGGCGGCGGCCCGTAGGCACCAAGCGCCTCGATCAGGTCGCGGACGCCGTAATTGCGCAGCGCCGAACCGAAATAAACCGGCGTCAGATGGCCCTCGCGAAACGCACCGATGTCGAGCGGGCGGCAGGCTTCGCGCGCCAGCTCCAGCTCCTCGATGAAAGCCTCGCGCTCGTTCTCCGGCAACAGGCCGGCGACGCGGTTGGAGTCGGGACCATTGACCGGCGTGCGTTCTTTCTCGGCGTCGCCCTTGCGCACCGCGTTCAGCGCCAGATGATAGGTGCCGGAAAAGGTTTTGCCGCGGCCGATCGGCCAGGTGATCGGTGCGGTGTCCAGCGCCAGCTTCTGCTCGATCTCATCGAGTATCTCGAACGGGTCGCGGCTTTCGCGGTCCATCTTGTTGACGAAGGTGATGATCGGGATGTCGCGAAGCCGGCAGACCTCGAACAGTTTTAGCGTGCGCGGCTCTATACCCTTGGCGGCGTCGATGACCATGACCGCCGCATCGACCGCCGACAGCGTGCGATAGGTATCGTCGGCGAAATCCTCGTGACCGGGCGTATCGAGCAGGTTGAAGACATTGTCCTCATACTCGAAGGTCATCACCGAGGTGACGACCGAAATGCCGCGCTCGCGCTCGATCTTCATCCAGTCCGACCGGGTCTGGATGCGATCCTTCTTGGCCTTGACCTCGCCGGCAAGCTGGATGGCACCGCCGAACAAAAGCAGCTTTTCGGTCAGCGTCGTCTTGCCGGCGTCCGGATGCGCGATGATCGCGAAAGTGCGGCGGCGCGCCACCGCGTTCGTGATGTCTTCAGCCAATTTGTGGAATCCCATGTGGTGCGCGGGCTTCTAGCAGCGCTTTTGCAGCCTGTCGAACAATTTTGGGCGGTTGCCCGGCCTTGAGATAGGTCCGCCGCAATGGCATCAACAGAGGCGGTTCGATAAAGGTCCATCCATGAGCGCAGCCAAGCACGTCATTGTCGTCGGCGCCGGCATCATCGGTGCGTCCATCGCCTGGCATCTGGCGAAGGCTGGCGCGAACGTGACGATCGTTGCCGACAGCGGTGCGGGCGGCGTCGCCACGCCGAATTCCTTTGCCTGGATCAATGCCAGTTGGGGCAATCCAGAGCCGTATTTCCGGCTGCGTACCCGTTCGATGGCCGAATGGACGCGGCTTGCCCATGACGTGCCCGGCATTCCACTCGCCTGGTGCGGCGGCCTGTGCTGGGACCTGCCGCCGGCCGAGCTTGAGGCCTATGCCGCCGAGCATTCCGCCTGGGGCTACGGGATCGAGCGCGTCGACCGCGTGGGAGCCGCACGTATAGAGCCCAATTTGACCGAGCTTTCCGACTTCGCCCTTCACGTCGCTGAGGAGGGCGTGGCCGAACCGGTCGCGGCCACGCAGACGCTGCTGGCCGACGCCGAGCGACTTGGCGCGCGGGTGATTACCGGCACGACAGTCACCGCGCTGATACAGACCAAAGGCAGGATTAGCGGCGTCGATACGTCAGGCGGACGGATTGTCGCCGACGAGTTGGTGATCGCGGCCGGCGCCGGCTCTGCGGCAATTGCGGCAACGGCCGGGCTAAAACTGCCGATTGAGACGCCGCCCGGCCTGATCGTCCATTCACGCCCGTACGAAAAGCTGCTCAACGGCCTGGTGATCGGCGACCGGCTGCACATGCGCCAGACTGCCGAGGGCCGCATCATCGCCGGCTCGGATTTCGGCGGCGCCGATCCGGGCATGGATGCCGAAGCCACAGCCCGCGACCTGTTTGCGGCGATGAAGAGCATGCTGCGCGGCGCCGACCGGCTGGAACTGGATTTTCACACCGTCGGCTATCGGCCGACGCCGATCGACGGCTTTCCGATCATCGGACGGGCTCAAAGCGTGAGCAGCCTCTATGTCGCGGTCATGCATTCCGGCATCACGCTGGCGCCTGCCGTCGGCCTGTTCGCCGGCCGGGAAATACTGGACGACGCGCGCGATCCGCTACTTGAGCCCTATAGGCTAACGCGGTTTGCTCAATAGCCGGGCGGACGGCGAAAACCGCCGCTCAGCGGCGCTATTGCCCTGGCGATGCCAAGCAGCCGCGATTCTGACCAGCGACGGCCGACCAGCTGCAGGCCGATGGGCAGGCCGTCGCGGTCCTGCTCGCAGGGCATCGACAGTGCCGGGTGGCCGCTGTAGTTGAACACCGCGCCATAGGCTGGCAGCAGCCAGTAGCTCTGCTCCCTGTCATCGACCTTGATTGGTGTTCCCGGCTCGCAATGCGGAAAGGCCGTGGTCATGGCGACGGGACAAAGCAAGACATCGCAACCTTCGAAAAACCGGTCCCAGGCAAGGATTGACTGGTCGCGGTGGGCGAGCGCTTCGAACCAGCGCGAGACCGGTGTCGGTTCTTCTGGCGGCTTCGGCTGCGCAGCCTCCAGCATCATGCTGATCAGCGCGCCGCCTTGCGTCAGATCGTCATGCAGGCCGAGCGTCGGCAGTCTTGCTTCCTCGACGACTGCCCCCGCAGACTTGAGTTGCTCGGCCAGACTTTCGACCGCGGCCCTGATCTCGCCGGCTACCGGAAAACCCGGAAAGGCCGGCGCGAAAGCGATGCGCAGGGTCTTGAGATTGACCTCAGGCATGTCCTCGACCAGCACCGGGGCAAGGTCGGTGTCGCTGCCATCCGGTCCTGCAATGATCCTCAGGATCAGCGCCAGATCTTCGACGTTGCGGGCCAGCGGACCGATGCAGGACATCAGCCGTACGCCGCGCGGCACGCCACCGGGATCGGGAAAGGCGCCGGCCAAGGAGACGCGATGCTCGGTCGGCTTGAGGCCGTAGACGCCGCAGAAGGCTGCCGGCAGGCGGATCGAATCCTGCATGTCGGTGCCGAGTTCGAATGGCGTCATGCCCGCGCAAAGTGCTGCCGCCGCTCCCCCGCTGGAACCGCCGGCGGTGCGCGATAGATCCCACGGATTACTGGTGCGGCCGAACAGCGGGTTGTTCGACTGCCAGTCGCCCAGCATCGTTGCGACATTTGTCTTGCCGACGAGCACGCCGCCGGCCGCCTTCAACCTGAGAACGACCGGGCTGTCTTTTCTCGCCACATAGTCGGCAAAAGGCGGGAAGCCGACCGTCGTCTTCATCCCCAGTGTTTCGTGAGTGTCCTTCAGCGTGAACGGCACGCCGTGCAGCGGCCCGAGAGCGTCGCCGCGCGCCTGCGCTTCGTCGGCCTTCTTCGCGCGAGCGCGAGCCCCTTCCCTGTCGAGCGTGACGACCGCGTTGACCGCCTCATTATGCCTGTCGATCTCAGCCAAATGCGCGTCCAGCGCTTCCACGGCGGAAATCCTGCGGTCGAGGATCGCGGCAGCCAAGTCTCTGGTGGAGGAAAAGACGAGGTCCATGACCAATGCTCCGGCTTGCTAGCGGCGCCAGCCTCACCAAATGGCGGACTACGGCGCGTCTTCAAGCCGAGTTCAGCATTCGAGGACAGGTGGTGCTTGATCGGAATTGCGCTGCGAGGGTCTGTTGAGGGGGCGCTGTCCCGCGATGTTGCCGCGATAGCGAGGGAGCTACACGGCCAGCGCCAGTCTTGCCGGTTCCGGCGCAAATGGACGAGTGGTCATGCCGTCTCTGGTAATGGTGACGAAGCTAGAGGGCGGGATCGGCTGCCAGTCGCCGCCATCACGGTCGAAAGGCTCCGACATCAGGCATCGCCCGCCGTTGCGGAAGACGGAGGTGTAGAGCGTCGGCGCGTGGGCATCGGTCGCATAGCGCACCGCATGGAGCGATTCGCCGTCCGACAAGGCGGCGGTAAGTCTCAGCGCCGGTTCGAAGCCGGCGCGGCGCGAGGCGTCGATCACCCGCGCCGTAGCGCGCGACACCGCGCCTTGCGGATCGCCCGCCAGACCCTCGTCGATCATCAGGAGAAAGAAAAGTTCGGAATCGGTGGTGCCCTCGCGGCGATCGAAGACATCGTCGGAGAGCGCGTTTTCCAGTGCGCGGCGGATTCTTTCGAAGCCGCCGATCTGGCCGTTGTGCATGAACGACCAGCGGCCGGCAGTGAAGGGATGACAGTTCATGCGGCTGGTGGCGCCGCCGGTCGAGGCGCGCACATGGGCCAGGAACAGGCTGGACCTGATCTGCCGGCACAGGCTCTTCAGATTGGGATCGGACCAGGCCGGCAGGATGTCGCGATACAGGCCCGGTTCGGGCCGGTCGCCGTACCAGGCGAGACCAAAGCCATCGCCATTGGTCGGCGACTTGGCTTCCTGGGCGCAATGACTCTGGGCGATCAGCGAATGGCAGGGCGCCGTGACGATGTCTTCCAGGAAAACCGCTTCGCCAAGGTAGGCCGCCCACCGGCACATCGCTCAATCTTCCCTCAGGCGCGATCCATGCGAGCCGCAGGCTCCTTGATCGCGTGTGTGCCTCTGTTGTGCGTGCGCTCATAGAGCTCGCGGACGATTCGGCTGGCCGTAGTCTCACACAGAAATGGCAAGAAAGCGTGAATGAGTGCGGCGAACGCTGCCATGAACAGACGCGAGCAGAACCACGCCGCGAAGGCCATATGGCTGAAATAGGTCTCGCCCACCTTGGCCGGGTGAGAGGTAAAGAGCCTTGCAAGCCGTGTCGTCATGGTGATCCCTCCTGGCTGGGTAAGCCCCCGATGCTGAGTATTCTGGCACGAGCTTCTGGTTCATCGGTCCCAAATCATCCTTGTGTTTGGCCAAATAATGGGACAAGCATCCCACATGGCTCTGGAGATCGATGAGATCGACCGAAGATTGCTGGCCGAACTGCAACGCGACGGCACGCTGTCGGTCGACCAATTGTCGCAAAGGGTGTCGCTGTCGCGCAACGCCTGCTGGCGCCGGGTCAAGCGGCTCGAGGAAGACGGCGTCATCACCGGCCGGGTGGCGCTGGTCGATGCCGACAAGCTTGGCCTTGGCCTTTCGGTGTTCATCCTGGTCCGGACCTCCAATCATGATCCCGACTGGCTGCAAAAATTTCGGGCGGCAGTGGGCGGCTTTCCCGAGATCACCGGCGTCTACCGCATGTCCGGCGACCTCGACTATGTCTTGCGCGCCCGCGTCGCCGACGTGAAGGCGTATGACCGGCTCTATCAGCGGCTTATCGCCAAGGTGGCGCTGTCGGATGTTTCGGCCTCCTTCGTCATGGAGGAGATCAAGGAGACGACCATCGTCCCCGTAGAACTGCGCTGAAACGGAACTGCGCTGAAAGAAAGCCGTTGATAGTCTGGCCGCCGAGTTGACTGAATCGGCGTTGATAGCGATAGGATCAGCCTCATGCGCGCAGCCCTCTACACTTCCTCCGTCATCGGTCCGGCCGTCGGCTTCATCAGGCTGCCGCACGGTGAAGGCCTGCCGCTTCCCGCCTATGAAAGCCCGGGCGCCGCCGGCATGGATCTGCGCGCCGCGGTGCCGGACGACCGGCCGCTGCTGATCCTGCCGGGAAAACGCGCGCTGGTGCCGACCGGACTGATCCTGGAGATCCCTGAGGGGGTGGAAGGCCAGGTCCGGCCACGCTCGGGCCTCGCCTTCAAGCACGGGCTTACCTGCCTCAACACGCCGGGCACCATCGACAGCGACTATCGCGGCGAGGTCAAGGTGCTGCTGATCAATCTTGGCGACGAGGATTTCGCGGTGACGCGCGGCATGCGGATCGCGCAGATCGTCTTCGCCCCGGTGACGCAGGCGATGGTCGATGAGCGCAGCTTGGCCGGCGGAACGACGCGCGGCTCCGGCGGCTTCGGATCGACCGGCACGGCCTGATGTCGCTACCCAAACTCGTCATCTTCGATTGCGACGGGGTTCTGGTCGACACCGAAAACCTAGCCAATCGGCGCCTTGCCGAATGGCTCAGCGCCGCCGGATACCCGGCAAGCTTCGAATATTGCCGCAAGAACTTCTCCGGTCGCGCCATGGTCTCGGTGCAGAAGGAAGTCGAGGCGACCGGCGCCAGCCTCGGCGCCGATTTCGTCGACCGTTGGAATGCCGGACTGCCGGACCTGTTCGCGCATGGCGTCGAAGCCGTCCCCTATGTCAGGCAGTTCATCGAAGCCGTGCACGCTGCCGGGATCGCAACTTGCGTCGCTTCGTCGGCGCGGGTGAGTAAAATGCACATCACGCTCGGCCAGACCGGGCTGCTGCCGCTGTTCGAGCATGCACTGTTCAGCTCGACCATGGTTTCGCGCGGCAAGCCGTTTCCCGACCTGTTCCTGCATGCCGCAAGCACGATGGGCTTCGCGCCCGCCGACTGCATCGTCATCGAGGACAGCGTCGCCGGGACATTAGCCGGCATTGCCGCCGGCATGCGCGTATTTTCCTACTACGGCGACCCGCATTCCGACCGCGACGGCCTGACCGAGGCCGGCGGCATCCTGTTTGACGACATGCGCGAGCTGGCCGGGCTGGTGCCGATCCCCTGATCTGGTCTTCAGGTTTTTATCCGGCTGGACGCGCCAGGCGCCCATGCTAGCTTGCCAATGTTCGACAGTGGGAGGCGCCCAGCCTATGAACTCGATCCTGTTTCGCTTCACCCTCGCCTGCTTGCTGCTGCCGTGTCTGTGGGCCGCGGCCGGCGCGCAGGGCGTCAGCTTCCCGGACCTTGGCAGCGCCGTTCCCGGCCACGAGGACACGACCTATCTCGACCTCGCCAGGATGGTCATTCCCGATCTGGCGGCGGACAAGGACGGCTTCTACCGTGGTTCCATGCCGATCGAGATGCGCCATATCGAAGGTGGGGATAGCGGTGGCGTGCCACCCGAAACGTCGGGCTTTTCCGATGCTGGCGTGCTCCAGATCAGGGCCGGCGGCAAGGAGCGGCTGGCCATGCTGTTCGACCTCGGCAGTTCCTCCGACAGCGCTGAGGGCTTTGCGGTGCTGGCGCTTTACGATCTTGCCGGCAAGCCGAGACTGCTCGACGCTGTCAATGTCGCCGTCGACCGGAGCACCTATCTCCGCGCTCCGGGCAAGCTGCCGATCGGGCCCGGCGATGACGCCATCATCACCCTGAGCACGCATTTCAATTCGAGCCAGGGCTATGTGAGCACGCCGCTGATCCTGGTCCGCGACGACAGGTTCGAGCTGATCGACATGATCTATACGTTCGACGAGTCCCTGTGTGCCTACAGGCGCACGCAGGAGTTGGGGTTTCAGACCGTTGCGGAAGGCCAGCCCTATGCGGCCATCAAGGCGACGGTGACCGATGCCACCGTGCCGAATGGCGAAAGTTGCGACGATCCGGCGCCCGAGGCTTCCTCGCGCGACATCTCCGTCACCTACCATTGGGACGGGACCGCATACGTCAAGGGGTCCGACGCACTGGACAAATTGGCAGGAGAGAACGCCAATCGCTTCTGACCCATTCGCATTCGTTTGCCCGGCGGGCAGTGGCGGGATAAAATGCGCTTCGCACTCTGGGGAGCATCCATGGACAAGGGCAAAATCTTTCGCGACCTGCACAGTTCGATCTTCGTCATGCCCAACCCCTGGGACGTCGGCACGACGAAACTGCTGGCCTCCTTCGGTTTCAAGGCGTTGGCGACGACCAGCGCCGGCTTTGCCTTTTCGCGCGGCCTGCCCGATGGCGCGGTGACCTTCGAGGCGATGATCCACCACTGCCGCGACGTGACCGCGGCGACCGGCCTGCCGGTCTCGGCCGACCTCGAGAAGGGCAAGGGCGACAGCGCGACAAGTGCCGCGGAAACTATCTTCGCAGCCGAAGCGGCAGGCCTCGCCGGCTGCTCGATCGAGGACCACACCGGCGAGCCCGACAAGCCGATTTATGAATTTTCGCATGCCGTCGAGCGCGTCGCCGCTGCAGCGGAGGCGGCACGGGCGCTGAAGCACGACTTCGTCTTCACCGCGCGGGCCGAGAATTTTCTGTGGGGCAGGCCAGACATCGACGACACGATCAAGCGGCTGCAGGCCTTCGAGAAGGCCGGCGCCGACGTGCTCTACGCGCCAGGCCTCGGCGATGTCGAGACGGTGCAAACCGTCTGCTCGGCGCTGACCAAGCCGGTCAACGTCATGGTGAGGCCCGGCTTCACCGTCGCCGATCTTGCCCTGGCAGGGGTCAAGCGCATTTCGCTCGGGCCCTGGCTGACCAATTACGCCTTCGGCATGCTGGAAACGGCGGCACGTGAGATCCAGCAGGACGGCACCTTCGGCTTCACCCGCACCGCCATGCCGTTCGGCAAGCTGCAGGCGTTGTTTGCCAAATCTTCAGCTTAGATTGGCCCAACGCATGAAGCTCAGCGTCGTCGACATGCACACCGGCGGCGAGCCGCTGCGGATCGTCACCGGTGGTTATCCCAGGATTCCTGCAGGCACGATCCTGGAAAAACGCGCCTATGTGCGCGATCACCTCGATCATCTCAGGAAGATCCTGATGTTCGAGCCGCGCGGCCATCACGACATGTATGGCGCGCTACTGGTGGAACCCGATCTGCCCGGCGCCGACTTGGCCGTGCTGTTTATGCACAATGAGGGCTATTCGACGATGTGCGGCCACGCCATCGTCGCGCTCGGCCGCTACGCCGTCGACGAGGGACTGGTGGCGCGGCAGGAGCCGCTGACGACAGTCAAAATCGAGGCGCCGTGCGGACTGGTCGTCGCCTCGGTCGAGGTGCAAGATGGCAAGGCCGGTGCTGTATCGTTCGAAAGCGTGCCGGCCTTTCTGTTCGCCCGCAACCAGCAGATCGAATTGCCGGGCTTCGGGGCAATCAGCTTCGACATCGCCTATGGCGGCGCCTTCTATGCGCTCGCCGATTGCCGCCAGTTCGGGCTGGAGTTCGGCAAGAACCGCGTGCGCGATTTCGTCGATGCGGCGACGGCGCTGACGGAGAGGCTGAAGAAAGTATTCCCGCTGTCGCATCCGGACCATGCCGACCTTGCCTTTCTCTACGGCACCATCCTGACCGACGGACAGGACGCATATGCCGATAGCCCGACCAAAAACATCTGCGTCTTCGCCGACGCCGAGGTCGACCGTTCGCCAACCGGATCGGGCGTCGCCGCGCGGCTGACGGCAATGCATGCCAAGGGCGAAATCGCCGGTCAGACGCGGCTGTTCGAGAGTGTTGCAGGCTCGCGCTTTTCCGGCAGCGTGGCGAGGACCGCGAAAGCCGGGCCGCATGACGCCATCATCGCCCGCGTCGGCGGCCGCGCCTTCTACAGCGGCCGGGCCGAATTCATCGTCGAACCCGACGACGAGTTGGGACGTGGTTTTCTTTTGCGTTAGCGCCGAACCCAACAAAACGGAACGGAGCGTAACGTTTGGCTACAACCGCCATTCGCAAGCCTGCATCACCAGAACATCAGCACTCCTAAGCCGCTTCGCGCGCCGAGATAGCCTTGTGCAAATGCACCATCATGGCGGCGGCGAACAGCGGCGTCAAAAGGTTGAGCAGCGGCACCGCGAGGAAGGCAGCGACAACCAGCCCGGCGAGAAACACCGTGACGGCATGTTTTTTGCGCAATGCCCGGGCCTCGGCCTCCGGGCGAAAGCGCATGGCGGCGAATTCGAAGAATTCGCGTCCCAGCAGATAGCCGTTGACGATGAAGAAGGCAGCGATGTTGATGCCCGGCACCAGCAGCAGCAGCAAGGCCACGATGTTGCCGAGGATGACGACGCCGAAGAATCTTATCGCCAGCACCAGCGAGCGCAGCGCCGGCGTCGCGCGGCCGGGCGGGTCATTGGGATAGTCGGTGCGCTCGACCAGTTCGGCGGCGTCGTCGAGGAACAGGCCGGCGATGATCGCCGTCACCGGCGCGATCAGCAGCGCCAGACCGAGCGCCAGACCGATCCCGGCGACGATGACGCCCAGCCATCCGGCCCAGGACGGCAGGGCGGGCAGCCATGCGTCGATCCATGGCCAGGCCAGCCATTCGAACAGGGCCTCGATGGCGAACCAAAGCGCGGCGAGCGCCAGCAAGGTCAGGCCCAACGTTTTTACGAACACCGAGCGGAATTCGGGCGAGAACAGCTGGCTGGCGGCGGCGCGGGCGGCGCTGGAGATCACGGCGTTTCCAATTCCAAGTTGAACATCTGCGAAATAGGCGGAGACACGACAAGTCGCAAGCACAACCAAGGGGCGCAACCCAAGGGCACAACCAAGTGCGGCGTCACGCCATTTAAAAAATCACGGCCTAGGCAAAGCCGCATCAAATCGCTAGACCCGCCCGCGGCCGGCATGCCAGAAAGCCGGTGGTTTTTCGCGGAGACATGATTGATGCCGAACTATGACGTGCTTTGTATCGGTAATGCCATTGTCGACATCATCGCCCAGTGCGACGAGGCATTCCTTG